>NZ_CP084578.1:2112054-2413776 GCF_020410885.1 Sulfurimonas sp. SWIR-19
TGAAGTACCGGTTCCAAAAAACTGTCCAACTCAACAAAATTAATACCAAAATATGGGCTTTTTAAAAAAATGAATTCGGAACCGGTACTTCAGTGCCGGCTTTGCGTCTGTAAAGCCTAAATTACAGCAAAAAATTTAGTTTTTCTCACGAGTCACACTTTAGCGTCTCAAAACCCGGGTTATAAAAAAAAACTAAAACTTTTTATTGGCTTAACGGTATTCCCCCCCGTTTATTATAAACAAATATTAATCTTTTTCATGCTAGGCTATGGGTAATACTACTAGGAAATATAATGATGTCTGAAAAATATTGGGAAATTTTAGTCGTTGATGATGATGTTGCTGTGCATGATGTGATCAAAAAAGAACTGCAAAATATTTCAATTCAAAACAAACCTGTCAAAATCCTCCATGCACACAGTGCCAAAGAAGCCAAAGAGCTCTTAAAAGACAACTCCGACACCTCCCTTGCTTTTATAGATATATCTATGGAAACACCCGATGCCGGTCTGAAACTTGTGGAACATATAAGAGATGTTTTACACAATACCAACATAAGAATCATTATGATAGACAGCGGGAATTCTCCTGTTCCTGCAAATAAGATTTTTGACCTTTATGATATTAACGGTTACAAAGAGAGAGCAGAGATAGTCAGTGACAAATTTTATCTGATTATCAGAACGGCACTCAAGCAGTATGAACAGTATAAAGAGATAAAAGCCAGCAGAGATGAAATCTATAAAAAGATGACGACCAACAATGTTACCCATTTGCCAAACAGAGTAAAACTCTCCGAAAGCCTCGACACAATGGGAGAAAAATCTCTTATACTCATCAATATAGATGACTTCAGCCTCATCAATGAACACAACGGTTTTGCCTTTGGCAATGAAGTTCTGCGTGCTTTTGCAAAATTTTTGGAAAAAAAATATGGCAAATATTCTCAGGTTTTTCATCTGCACTCCGATAATTTTGCACTGCTTTGTGTCAAACTCGAAAATGAAACAACCGAAGAGAATATTTTACGCATCAAAGATGATATTGCAAAATACACTTTTACCGTAGACGGTATAAAAACACGCCTGACGGCAAGTATAGGTATTGCGCTGTACGAACGCGGCAACATCATCCAAAAAGCGGAGTTTGCCCTCAAAGAGGCACGCCGTTACGGCAAAAACAGTATTCAAAAATATACAGATGATTTAAACATACTCCGGACGATTCATACCAACTCATTATGGAGCACACGAGTACGCGATGCCCTGCACAACAACAAAATGCATACCTATTTTCAGCCTATTTTGGAAGTAAAAACCGGTAAAATCATTAAATACGAAGCCCTTGTCAGACTTGAATACGAAAATGAAATCTACTCTCCCTTTCACTTTTTGGATGCGGCACTCTACAGCGGGCAGATATTTAAAATATTTCAGTTTGTTTTGGAAGAGGCCTGTAAAAAAGCCACCCAAAGCACTTGCTTTTTTACGGTAAATATCAGCCAGTATGATATGCAGTACCCTGATTTTCTTCCAACAGTCAAAAAAATACTCAAAAAATACAATCTGCCCCATTCCCGCATCACTTTTGAAATTTTGGAAAATGACAGTATTGCCCACAATAAAAACATCCAGGCCCTGTTAAACGAACTCCATGATGAAGGCTTTCATCTTGCCATAGATGATTTTGGTGCCCAGTGTTCAAATTTTGGACAGCTGAACAACCTGCCCATAGATTTTATTAAGATTGACGGAGCCTACATCAAAAATATCGTAACAGATGAAAATTCTCAGATAGTTACTACCACTATTATTGACTTTGCCCATAAAAAAGGTATTCCTGTTATTGCCGAATATGTCTGTTCCAAAGAAGTATATGATTATGTAAAAGCTTTGGGCGTGGAGTATGTGCAGGGGTATGAAATAGCAGAACCGAAACCTGAGTTACAGGAATCAGACTCCTTGTCTTCTTAGTACAGACAAAAAGCCTTTCCTTCTGACAATCCTCATTTAATTGATTAATAAAAGTTTTATGAGCAGCGATATATAATAGTTACTAACGCATGGAGTTCATAATGTCTACAAAATTTTGGGAAATACTACTGGTTGGCAATGATGCTTTTGTCCACGATATTTTAAAAGAAAAGTTGGGAGATGCCGTCATTTTCCATAAAAAACTCAAAGTACTCCATGCACACAACGCAGAAGAAGCACGAAAAATCATTCAAGACAATAAAGATATCGCTGTTGCCTTTATAGATATCAATATAGAAAAGCTGAGCGGCGGACTACAGTTAATCAACTACATTCGGGGACAAATCAGTACTACTATGCGCATAGTCATTATAGACAGTGTAGACTCAGCCGTTCCGACTGATAAAATTCTTGAGCATTATGATATAAATGATTATAGATCACGCGCCTGCATCGAGTCTCAAAAATTCTTTCTGACTGTGCGTGCAGCCATTAAACAGTACCAGCAGTTTAAAGACATTCAAGACAAAAAAGATGAAATTTACACGAAGATGACTACAAACGAGGTGACAAAACTGCCAAATCGGCTCAAACTCTCTGAAAATCTCAGCAGTACAGGAAAGAAATCTCTCATACTTATCAACATTGATGATTTCAGTGTCATTAACAACCATAACGGATTTGATTTTGGAGACAAGGTTCTGCGGGCTTTTTCTCGTTTTTTACTAGAAAAATATACACAGGATGCCCAGGTTTTTCATCTTGATGCAGATGTTTTTGCCATGCTCTATACCCAGGGAGACACTCTCTCAACCGAGCAGAGAATTACAAAGGTAAAAGATGACATTTACAACCATCTTTTCTCCATCAACGGTATTAAAATACATTTGACTGCCAGTATCGGCGTGGTGCTTGATGACTATGGAAACATTATACAAAAAGCAGAATTTGCCTTAAAAGAGGCACGTCTGTATGGAAAAAACAATCTGAAAAAGTACAGTGATGACTTGACAATTCTCCGCACTATCCATTCAAACTCTTTGTGGACAGGAAGAATCCGGGATGCCCTGAGTGAGCATAGGATTCTTACCTATTTTCAGCCTATAAAAAATCTTAAAACAGATAAAATTGAAAAGTATGAAAGTCTGGTCCGCATAGAGTATGAGGGTGAAATCTATTCTCCCTACCATTTTTTGGATGCCGCCCGCTACAGCGGACAGCTCTTTGAAATATTTAAAATAATACTTGAAGAGGCCTGTAGAAAAATTCAGACCAGTTCTTATAATTTTACAGTCAACATCAGTGACTATGACTTGAAACATCCGCAGTTTATGGCAGTTGTGAAAAAAAATATCGAAAAATACAGCATCAGTCCGGAACGACTGACCTTTGAAATTTTGGAAAACAACAGTATCGCAAAACACAAAGAGATTCAAAAAACACTTAATATTTTGCATGATCTCGGGTGTAAACTAGCCATTGATGATTTCGGTGCAGAATGTTCAAATTTCGGACAACTCAACAACCTAAAAATTGATTTTATAAAAATAGACGGGGTATTTATAAAAAATATCGTTGCAGACAAAAACTCCCAAATCACTGCAAAAACAATACTCGACTATGCTCACCAGAAAAACATTCCTGTGATTGCCGAATTTGTCTGTTCCTTGGAAGTTTATAACTATGTAAAAAAAATGGGTATAGATTATGCCCAGGGTTATGAGATATCGGAACCTAAACCTGAACTGTCTTAATGGCAGTGAACTTCCAGGTCATACTAACACTCAAATGGTACCAGTTTTTAAATATTGCTTTGAAAGTCCGTAAAATAGGGGGTTATGGTGCGCAGAGGGGGATTTGAAAAAGTCCTACCCATTTCATATGATATAATTCGATTGTTACAAGCAAGGTTTATCTTTAGCGTATGGGTGTTTTAAGGGAATTTGGAAGTGTGAGGGTATCTCCAAGAAAGGAGAAACCTTGTGTATTTAATACTTATACTAGTGGTTTTAATGGTGCTCGCTACACCGTTACATTAAAAAGGGAGCTTCGGCTCTCTTCCACTGGTGTAATTGTAACATATTTCTAATTATTTGTATAAATATTTAAATATTTTGACTTTACAATCTTGCATTAATCCGTGTTCTTGATTATATAAACATTCTATTTTGTGGTCTGCTGGATTAAATGTTCTTAAATCATTTATATTGCTTTTTCTAAAATATAAAATGTCTGTACTATATGGTGCATATGCTTTACATTCATTTACTATTTTATATATATTTGGATTTCCTCCGCAGGATATTCCTCCTGTTAGTCTATATTTGTAAATTCCATATATTGCAGAATTTGATACAAATCTTCCATCTTTTCTTCTTCTTATTTTTGAGTCAGATACTAGTTTTTCGTATCTTGAATATCTTTGATATCTTTTATAATTTGTTTTAGCTTTTTTATATCTTTTTTTTGATTGATTATTTTTATAAAAATTTTGCTTTTTTGTATAGTTAGTATAATTTTTTTTTGGTTGAATACTTATATTTTTTATAGTACTTCTATTGTTTATTTTACTTTTTAAATCTCTAATTTGATTAAATAATTGTTTATTGTTTTTTTGATATCTTTCTATTAAGTCTTTTTTATTTTTTATTTCATATTTTAATAGTTGGTTTTGATAGTCCAGTTCTTTAATCTTTTTTTCTTTTTCTTTGAGTATGTTTTCTAAGTCAATGTTTTTGTAAAATGTGTAACCAGATAGTCCGATTATGGTTGTTATAATCAGTGCAATAACTAATGCTATTATTAATCTCATTTATTTTCCTTTTAAATTAAATTTCCCAGAGCTGGCATTCTTTTTTATTTCTTCTAATCTTTCTAAATGTTTGCGAGTTTCTTCGATAGATTGGTCCAGTGCTAAACCTTGATTTATAAGTCTAACTAAATCTGGTCGTTCTTTTTCCCACTTATTTAGATTTTGTCTTGTTGTACCTAATAGTTTTGCCAATTCTTCTTTTGTCATATTAGTTTACCTTTTTTAATATAAAACGTTAAAATAATTGCAAATATAATTATAATTAAGCTCTCTTAAAGTTATAATAGTTTACAATATAAATATAAAACGTAAACATAGTTTACATTTAAGGAGTGACAAAATGCAAGTAAAACAAGAAAACATAAAAAGACCGTCTTTGATAGAACCATTCCTAAATATGGAACTATCCCCTACAACCGAGTTCATATCATATATAGACTGCTCTGTAAAATCTTCTAACGTTGTTCATAAAAAGAGTAATGTCACTTCTACCGCTCATAATATCAAAAAAAGACTTAAATCACAAAAATTCAATGTTTCATCTCATAGAGTTTTATTTTATCCTGCTTCCCGTTGTCTCGATATTTATGACTCAAAAGACAAGTTAATCTTAGGTGTTGAGCTTCAACAAGACGGAGATAATTTAAAGGTTATTTCTACAAAGTCTAATAATCCAAATAATATTGAAAAACAGCTCAAAAAAGAAATTGTTTTAAATAAAATAGAAAGAGATTATTCAGGCAATTTTTATACTTTTTTAGTTGATACTGAAAAAGAAACTCATAGATTTTCATCTGAAATACAAGCAGTTAAGTTTTGTATTAAAAATGAATTTTATGGCGATATTCAGGTTTATTATAAAGATGAATGGGCAGATTACACTAATGATATAAGAGATGATATTCCTGATCCAATTGAAATTTTCAATTTTCAGGATAGTTTACATTTTGTTTGGATATCTGCTGATATTGAAAGAGAATCCCGCAATCACACAACAATGCATTGAGCTTGATGTAAGTCGGTCGGTACCACGTCCAGCACCAGGAAGACGTTAAAAGCTTGTGTCCCTCGTCAGTCACTTCTCGGGGGTTAAAAAATTGAAGTGATATTAGTTAGATATGTAGAGCATAGAAACCGTGAGTCATTAGCAGGGTTTATTTTTTCCCTGTAAAAAGAAAAATTCATTTTCTGTGTTCTACATACTTAATTATGACAGTAGTTAAGTTAAAAATTAATTCACTGAGGAGTGACAGATGACAACACATATGATAGGACAGCTTTTAGAAGTAAAGCCGATAGAAATGGTAGATCGTAAAACTGAAAAAGTAAAGTACAGCACAGACCTTACAGTAATGTTTGACGGTATTGACGAAGAAGGTTTCAGAAAAGTATCTGTTGAAACTGTAAATGTTGATGAAGAATATTATGACGAACTCAAAGAAAAGATAGGAAAAACAATCGCCATTGCTTACACTGCAAAAGTAGACCAGTGGGGAGTTAAGTTTTATGCAGATAGATCCATGCCAGTGCTCGAGCTTGAAAAGAATCCGCTTGATTATTCAAAGTTTAAAAGAAAAGAGACAGCTAAAAAGTCTTAACAACAAGGCACCCGCAGGGTAGAGGCGTAGCCGTTGTGGCACCGCCCCAAGTTTATAGGCTTGTCGAGAACTGGAAAACAAGATTACTTCCAACTTCTTAACAAGTGCCTGAGAGAGGTAACTCTCTCCCCTAAACCGCAAAAGGATAATTGTTTTGAATAAAAGTTTAATCAGAATGTATCAATTAGAGATAAATAGATTAGTTTATCTTCAAAACAAATTTGGAATTGATTATAAAGAACAAATAGCAAGATTAAGAACCAAAAGAGATGAATTAATTTCAGAGCTAAAAGATTCTTAAAAAGTTCAGAAGCCTTGCATTAAGTAGCGTGAAATACTTAGTGCAGAGTTTCACGACCTGCAAAAAAAAATAAAAGGAGTCCATTATGGATTTAACTGGTATTGCTTATTCAACAACTGATGTTACTAGTGTAGGTGTTATTGTTATAACTGCTCTTGCGGCTATTTGGGGCGTTCGTAAAGCTATTTCTTTCGCAGGTAGAGGTTAAATATGCCTGAGATGCCTTCTTTGGATATTGCTGGTTTGACTGGGCTTATGACTATTGCTTTTGTTTCTCTCGGCATCTTTTGGGGCATTAACAAAGCCATACATATGGCTAAAAAATAGGGGATTTTTCCCCTGTAACAAAAGGTTTGATTATGAAAAAAATATTATTTATCTCTTTTTTATTGTCAAGTCTTTCTGCATCTTTTCTTTATGATAAAGATACTCCTATTTGTATTGAAGATTATTATATTAAAAACAGTCGTGTATATTTTTTAAAATCATCAGACGGTCAATGGTCTTCTACTCGTGAAAATAATACTATCAAAGATTTACATTCTGGTTATACTTGGGATGCAGATAACTCTATTTGTAAGCCTGAATCCTGGTTAATCCTTGGAATGGATGTAAAAGATTGGCATTTCCTGGAAGCTCTCACCGGTTTACTTTTCGGTTTTACTTTTATGTTTTTTACAATAATTCTATTTATGCAGGCAGGTAAAGAAAAATGATTGATTCTATATATTTAATTCAGTCCGTACTATTGTTGTCGTGGGGTATATTGTTTTATTTGACTTTGTTTTTATATGACTATAGAGTCAGAAAAATGAGGGAGTTAAAAGAACTCTATGAGGTTGTAAGTCAGTTTGAAGAACACTTAATAAAGACAACAAAAAGTATTCAAAAAGTCATTAATACATCAAAGGCGAAAAAATGATTTATTTTGAAATAACAGACATAGCGACAATAAACTATTTCGCTTCAATCTTTTTGAATCTTACAATAGTTTTAGCTCCGTTATTTGGTGCTTTGGCATTGACTAGGCATTGATTATGAAAAAATTCTTTTTTTTTATTTTATTTTTTTCTGATATAGTTTTTGCCGAATGTGTTGTTAATCCTACTGTAAACATTTCTTATAATCTTAGTGAAGTTATAACTCAAGGCACTGTTATTGATTCTTGTAAATCTGTACCTAGTTATTATTGGGGTAATGACGGTGTTACAAAATTTACGGCTTCAGAGCCTACTGGTGACGGCAGTTGTTATGTAACATATATAAAATATGTATGGGGTCCTGAGTGTACTGGTTGTACTGACACTGTTCCAGATGGTTTTATTGAATATCCAATGGAGTATGGTTCTTGTAAAAATTGGGATGATTTAAATTCTTCAGTACAGGCACAGTATGCACCAGGTACAACTGGTGGTGCTCCTATTTGTAATTCTTGTTATGCTCCTGCCAAAGCTACTTGTTCAAATGATGAGATACTAAATTCAAATAATGATTGTGTACCTTTACAACATTCTGCCGGTTTTCCTGATTCTACTAAAAAAGGAATTCCTAAATTTTTAAAAGATAATAATCTTAGTCCAGAAGAATGTATTGCGGGTCAAGTTTATGAAAATACAATAAATTATGCGAAAATTATAAATTATGATTATGGCGGATTGTATGATCCCGCCGGTTGTATGTTTGAAGTTTTTTATTGTAATGACGGTTTGACCTGGAATAAGACCGCTAAAACTTGTGAAGTTCCAAAAGATACAGAATCCAGTGATACTGTAAGCGATTATATTTCAGATGATACTAAAGCAGCATGTACTTCCGGATTATGGGCAAAATCCTGGACTTATGATTATTGTAATCAGCCATTGTGCTATATTTCTTTAGATATACAGGATTATAATTTACAATGTAATAATAAGTATATAGAGTATGACTGCACCAGTGATTATCGAGTGAAGACTTTTAAGCAGGTTTCATGTGGAGAAATAGCTAAATCAGATTTTTCTACGACTGATTTACAAATTACTCCTACAACTCAGCCAGATCCACCTACTGATACAAATAATGATATTAATATAACTCGTGATAGTAATGTTACTTCGACTTTTAATATTGATACAAATGCTACTGTAACAGATTACAGCGGGGTTGTTGGAATTATAAATGGTTCTCTTGACAAAGTCGATTCTTCGTTACAGGCTTTAATCGGTCAGTCTCAAATGACTAATCAGAAGCTTTCAGACGCAAATAGCAAATTAGGTTCTATTGATAACAAATTGGGTTCTATTGATGGTAAGTTAGAAGATATTGATAATTCTTTAAAACCTTTGCGTGATATTGATTCTTTATCTAAAGATTCTTCTTCACTTGTTGATTCTTTTAATAATGTTTTGAATGAAGGTTTTAATACTTATTTGAATCGTGATTATACTAATGGTCTTGCTAGTTCTTCATGTGGTGTTGTTCCGACTTATTCAATTGTTTTTCATGGTCGTACTATTGTCTTTTTTTCACAAGATTTATTGAATGTTTGGCCGTTGGAAATTTTTAGGACTATGATTATTTTTATGTTCGTTTTTAGTGGTGTCATTATGGCATTTAGAACTTCTTAAAAGGTTGTTTATATGGATTATTTAGTTAAAGTTGCTTTGATAATACCTTTTGGTATTGCTTTACATTTTGTTATTGATAAATTTATGACTTATTTTTCTTCTTATTTGCATACTTTACCTATGACGAGTATTTTATGTCAGTTTGGTATTTTTACTGGTTTAAATCTTTTTTTATCTATTGTTATATCTGCTTTTTTTGCTAAACAAATTTTATCTTTTTGGAAATAAAAAATGATAGCATATTTTTTAGGAATACCAGGCAGTGGGAAAACATACTACGGCGTTAACGTAATTTATGACAATTTCACTAAAAAAATTCCAAAAAAAACAAAGCTTACTTTAAAAAAAACTAAAAAACTGCTATACAAACATAAATGAATTCAATTTCAAATTGACAAAAAATGTCTATAAATTGGATTTTGATGAGTTTTTAGAAAAGTTACAAATTCTTTATAACATGGCTCACGGTATTGAGCAAAATTCAGATGATGATTTAAACTCAAATTATGAGAGTAAGACTTTGTCCGAATTGTTAGAATCTGGAATGACACTCCAGGAAGCTAAAGCTTATCGTGAAAAAATTTCTACTGCTTCAAAGCAAAAAAAGAAGATCCATAAAGCTTCTGATTCGGAGCTTATTAAAAAAGCAAAAGAGTTGAAGATTTATAAATCTCTTTTTGTCGTGGATGAGTGTCATAATTTTTTTGATATGGATAACAAAGTAAAAGTTTGGTGGCTTACATATCACAGACACCTTTATCATGATATATATTTAATTACACAAAATCTTTCTTTGGTACATCCTAAATATAAACCACTTGCAGAGGCTTTTTACAAAGCAAAATCTTCATCACTTACATTAAATAAAAAATATTTTAATTACATGTACTATACAGAGTCACGAATGACAAAAGATTCATTTGTTGAAACAATAAAAGTACCTAAACGTCAGGAAGTATTTAAACTTTATAAGTCCGGTGATGTTGTTGAATCTAAGAATGTCATTAAGCGTTTCATATATATAGCAATATTTTTTGTGTTTGTATTGTTTGCTTTGGCTTATGGATATTATAAATTTTCCATTGAAGATAGAATTACTAAAGATTCTGCTTTTACTTCATTCTCTGCACCTGTTCAAAAATCTGTTTCTCAATCTGTCAATAATGGTTTTATTGTTGAATCTGAATCAGAAGACAAAGATTATTCTGATTCTATGTATATGCTTTTTAAATGTAATGAGGAGATGTGCAGTTATAAAGATTTATATATTGATATAAAATTATTAACTTTTGCCACTCAAAATTTTAATTTAAATATTATCAACACTCGTCATGTATTTAGTCAGGTATATATTTCTGTTTCTGTAGATAGGTCTTTTTTAAATTTTATAAAAGGGGGTTCTGATGAAGTTAGACAGTTTAAAACTGATAGTATTATTTCTACTTTTGGTAAATAATTTACAAGCTTTACCGGACTATAAATCTGTAACTTTAGATGATTTTGTTTCGTCTGTTGCAAGTTCTAATCATGTAAATATTTTTATAGATGAAGATTTGACAAAGCAAAACATATCTTTTTATATTCCTGTTATTAAAAGCCCTAAAATTTTATTTCAGGCTTTTAAAATTGCAATAGAGAAGAAAAATTTACGTTTGATAAAAAAAGGTAATTTCTATTATTTGCAAAAGAAAAAAGAGTTTAAAATTCTTCAATATATGTTTACATTAACTTACAACTGTTCTGATGATTTTATAAAGTATTTGAAATTATTGAATCTTAAATATACTTTTTTCAAATCAAATAATACTTTTTTAGTAAGTTGTAATTATCTGCAAAAAGAAAAAATTGCTACTTTTTTAAAATCCCTCGACAAACAGGCAAAACAGGTCATGCTTAAATTTATAATTATTTCATTTGATGATAATGTTAAAGATGAAAAGGGTATTACACTTTCAAATACATATCAGGCTTTGGATGGAACTGTTCAGTCTGCTGTAAATTCTTTGATTTTTCCTCTTTCAACTGCCAGAAATATATTAAGTAGCACTTCTTTTTATTCGGCGATTCGTTTTTTAAATTCCAACAACACGATAAATATAAAGCAGTTTCCTTATGTCCTGGTTCAAAACAATCATAAATTTAAGTTTGAGAGTGTGCAGAATATTCCGTATCTTGTGCAAAACACTCAAACAGACAGTAACACTGTTCAGAACAATAACAGCTATGAATATAAGGATGTCGGGCTTAAGATTTACGGTACTGCAAATATTTTAAAAGAGTTTGTGACGCTTGATTTAGATTTGACTATTGAAGACTTGATAAATACTACAGGCGATAATCTCACGCCATCAACAAACAAAAGATATTTAAATTCTATTACTAATTTGAAATATGGCCAGATTCTATTATTGAGTGGAATCAAGCAAAAAAAGCAGGAATCAACAAATATAAGAGTGCCTGTTTTATGCAATATTCCATACCTGGGCAAAATGTTCACGTATGATTTTAAAACTGATTCTAGCAGTAATATTACCATCGCCATTGAAGTTTTAGATAGTAAGGCTAACGCTCTTTTGCTTCCGCCCGAGGTACGAGGGCGGGAGTAAAAGGCGGAGCCTCTTGGCTATCTATAAAAAGTTGTTTGACAAAATTTAAAAGGAAGTGACAAAATGAAAAATTATGGTTTAACAAGCTATCAAAGAGAATATGCTTTAAAAAAATTACACAACAATCTTGAATTTATGAATTCAAACGGTGTTAGGATTGATAATGATGTCTTTGTGCCTTATGCTGACTTCGTGCAAAATTCTTATAATAATTCTGATAGATATATTGCAGAGATTCAACACAGGGCTTGGAATATGTTCGATTATGCCCGTGAAAATGAACTTGTGAATTTGATGTTTACGCTTACGCTCCCGTCTGTATGGCATCCCATGAAACGCAAATACCCAAATTCAAAAACTGATAAGATTATGATTTTTAATCAGCAGTTCGGCGGTCGCAAATATATTACAAAAATAAATGGTTATAAAATCTTAAATTGTAATGTAGTCCAGCGGGTTGGTATGGTTGAGCCTGATTTAGATTTTAGTCCTATGGATAAATATTCCCCTCGTAATGCTTCTAAAGAACTATCTAAAATGTTGAAGCGTTTTTATATGGACCGTTCTTATACTTCTATAGATAAAAAAGAGCGTTGTTACTTTCGTGTAACGGAACCGCATGAAGACGGTACGCCACACGTCCATATGTCTTTATTCGTGCCAAAGGATAAGCAAGAGCGTATCATCAAAGCTTTAAAGCGTTTATACCCTGCACCAATGGGGCAAATTGAAACTGACATCAGAAAGCCGGTCCACTACTTAATGAAGTATGTTTTAAAGACATTTGACGACTTAAGAGAAGATAAAAATATATCAAATTTAACATTGTGGTATCTGTATCACGGTATTTCAAGGTTCTATACATCACGTACTTTTGTAAATCTCGAAATATACAGACGGCTACAGGGAAAATATGAGCTTAAAGAGCTAACAGAGGCTTACCGCCGTGAAGAGGTCAATATTTATTACTACAAAGACAGCGATAAAATTGCACTTATTGAGAATGAATACGGTACGCTTTATGTTCCAAAGCCCGTGAACTGGTCAGAAAAGATAGAGCATAAAGACAGACTAAGTGAAGATGGCAAGACAATACAGCTTGACAGCGGTTTTGAGAGTATATACAAAGAAGTTCCGCCAAAGCCTATAGAAGTGGTTATTGATGGTAAGGAATACATGACTTATAACTTTAAGCTTAAAGAACATAATGTAGGTAATGCAAAGCTAAAAGAACTCGGCATTGAGCCTGTTCCTTTGACTGATATTCTTATAGTACAAAGAAAAAAACCGTATCAAATGAATGATTATGAATTGTATCAATATTTTCAAGGCCTGGATATAGATACTGTGGATGATAAGCATTATTTGTATACTCGTAATCTGCTTATTGAGCGTGGCTATGATGTGGGTGAGTGGCTGAAACTCACAGCTATTGAGGAATTGCAGGAAGAAATTGAAAGTGAGGTGTTTTAAAATGAAATATTTAGGAAGAAAAGGTTCATCTGGTATTTATCAATTTATTATAAATAAAATTCCAAAGCATGATGTTTATATTGAATGTTTTTTTGGAACGGGGTTTATCAGTTCTGTTAAAAAGAAAGCAAAATTAAATTTTGGTATTGAAATTTCAAGTGCACTATGTTCAAAACTTTCTATGCAGTACCTTGATGTTGATTTGATTAACGGAGATGTTTTTATTGAGCTGCCTACATTGTTAAATTCTTCTATATTGTCCGGAAAAAATATTTGTATTTATTTAGACCCGCCTTATCTCCATGAAACAAGAACTTGTGTAGATAAATGTAGGTATGAATATGAACTTACGATTGGCCAGCATATACAATTATTATCTATGCTTGAGCAAATTTCAAATAAGTATTCTAATGTTTATATTTTACTTAGTGGTTATAAGTCTGAGTTGTATATGTCTATGTTGCCAGGTTGGAATTATTTTGAAACGCAATGTATGTCGAGAGGTGGCAAAAGAATAGAAAGTTTATGGTGCAATTTCAATCCTGATAATTTTATCAAACATCAATATGACTATGTTGGCCAAAATTATACTGATAGACAGCGTATTAAAAGAAAAGCGAAGAATTTGATTAAAAAACTTTCTAGCATAGATAACAATGATGAAAGGCAGTATATTTTAGAATGTATTTTAAAAGAATTTGATTTAGTACTGCATAGAAAATTATAAAATGAAATTTAATTACTATTCATCTTTATATCTTGAATTTAAAGAACATGAATTAAAACCATCAACATATTATAAATATAACAATATTGTTTCTGCTCGTATAAATCCATATTTTCAAGATAAAGATATAGATACCATCAAACCATCTGATATTAAAAAGTGGTTATATAATATTGATGATGTAGGTGCAAAATCTAAAAAACATTATATAGGTGTACTTAGTGGAATATTTCAAGAAGCTTTATATGATGATGTTATTTCAAAAAATCCGGTTAAGCAAATAAGAATGCCTAAATATGAAAAACCTACTATAACGCCTTTTACTGCTGACGAAGTTTATATTATATTAAATCATGCTAAGAATTTTAATTATAAACATTATCTAGCTATTGCATTTTATACAGGTATGCGTAGTGGCGAGATTATTGCTTTGAAAAAAACTGATATAGATTTTAAAAATCGGGTAATAAAAGTTTCCCGTTCTCGTGGTATATTTGGAGAAAGTACACCCAAAACAAAATACAGCATAAGGCAGATTCCTATTATTGATTCTTTATTGCCATATTTAGAAGCGATTTACTATAAGCATGATTATGAGTATTTATTTATAAACCAGTATAAAAAACCATATAGAGATAACAATGTATTTACTTATAAGTTCTGGGAACCGTCATTAAAAGAACTTGGAATTGAGTACAGACGTCCGTACAATACTCGTCATACATATGCTACAAATATGCTTTATAATCAGCTTGTATCTCCTGTGCAATTGGCGCAGCTTTTAGGTCATGCTAATACACAAATGGTGTATGATGTATATGTTAATTATTTAGATAAACAGTTAGAAAATTTTGATAATTCGATTGTCGTTTATAAATAAGGGGTAAGTAAGGGATTACCTAGTTTTTAAATATTGCTTTGAAAGTCCGTAAAATAGGGGGTTATGGTGCGCAGAGGGGGATTTGAACCCCCACACCCGAAGGCACAACGACCTCAACGTTGCGTGTCTACCGTTCCACCACCTGCGCATTTGTGTGGTATAAAAGTGACCTGACTCGTAAAGAGTCAAGTCTGAGGTATATTTAGTAATCTTTAAAGATTATCCTAAATACGGGTTAGCATAAAGTGCGATTAACGCAATTACCAGTGCATAAATAACCTGTGCTTCGATCATTGCAAGAGCGATGAACATTGTAGTCATAAGTTTAGCACCAAGACCCGGATTACGTGCAGTACCGGCGATAGTTGCAGCAGCAGTATGACCCATACCGATAGCTCCACCTAATGCAGCAAGACCAAGACCGAGACCGGCAGCAATCATTGAGTATGCTTTAAGAGTTTGGTTGGCAACCTCACCGTCATTTGCGAATGCAGCAGCAGAAAAAGCTACTAAAAGAAAAAGAATTTTTTTCATAATATATTCCTTGAAATAATTACAATCCGTTCGGATAGCGTAACCTCATTACATGTAATGAAGCAACCTAAACATAAATGCCCAGATTTCCCTACTAGAAATTGATAAGCGCATTATATGAAAGTTTTGCTAAATATTCTCTTATGCAAGACCTAAAGATATTTTATTTCCTTTAAATTCTAAAATCTCCACCTTTACTTTATCGCCTTCACTTAAAATATCGCTTACATTGTCCACACGTTTGTCTTTTGAAAGTTTGGATATGTGCAACAGGCCGTCTGTTCCGTCAGGCAACTCTATAAAAGCACCAAAGTCAACGATTTTTTTCACAGTCCCTTCGTATTTTCCGCCTACTTCATATTTTATTTTTTCTTTTTTCGGTGCATTGACAATTTTTTGGATATGCTCTTTTGCTCCCTCTACACCATTTTTGTTTTTACCGGTAATTTTAACTTTTCCCTCTTTTTTATCTATATCTATCGCCACTTCAAATTTTTCAATCATTTCACGGATTGTCTTTCCTGCCTGACCTATAATTTCACCGATAAATCCCGGATCAATATGAAAAAATTCTGTAACAGGGAGTACGCCGTCATTAAATTCTATTTTAGCCTCTGCATCAAGCATAATATCAATAATATACGCACGTCCCTCTTTTGCCTGATACAGTGCTTCTTTTAAAATGTTCAGACTTACACCACCGAGTTTGATATCCATCTGCATAGCGGTAATGCCCTCTTTTGAACCGGTAACCTTGAAATCCATATCTCCATCATGATCTTCAAGACCCATAATGTCAGAAAGAATGGCATAACGCTCTCCATCACTTATCATACCCATGGCAATACCTGCAACCGTATCACTTGTCTCAAGCCCTGCAGCTTTAATCGCGAGATACCCGCCACACACAGTTGCCATTGAAGAAGAACCGTTTGACTCCAGTATTTCAGACACCAGACGCACTGTCTGTCCATCAAGGTTGAGTATCGGCTCAAGCGCACGTTTTGCTAAATTTCCGTGTCCGAGTTCACGTCTTTTAGTTCCCATAATAGGAGAAGCTTCCCCTACCGAAAATCCCGGAAAGTTATAATGCACCATAAAGTTTTCATTTTGAGTGCCGGAATCTGTCAAGCCTTCAAACATTTGTGCATCTTTTGGTCCGCCCATTGTTAAAACAACAAGAGCCTGTGTCTGTCCACGTGTGAAGAGACAAGAGGCATGTGCAGCAGGCAATACATTTGTGTCAATACTGATAGGACGTATTTCTGTCAGTGTACGTCCGTCGGCTCTTACTTTCTCATTGAGTATCTGTGCACGTACCTGTTCTTTTTTGACTGCTTCTATGGCTGCTTTGAGCTCAAGCTCATCCCACTCCAGATTATTGGTAAGAATTCTTTTTCTCAGGTTTCGCAAAGCAGTTGAACGTTCGGATTTTGCCATTTGGTTCATAGCATCTATGATATCTTGCATATGACGTTCTTTCACAAAAGCCACCATCTCTTCATTTAAACCGTCTGTTTTGAGTTCCAGAGGTTTTATCTCTTTTTGGTACGGTCCAAAGGCCACTTCATATTCAACATTTGAAGCAAAAAGAATTTTTTCTGTTTTATCAAGCACTTCTATCAGTTCATCTTCAGGCATTGCATTGGATACATGTGTATCTACCACTATTGTGCCAAGACTCGGATCCATCATCGGGTCAAGCATCGGCTCGTAGGTCTCTTCAACCTCAACCTTTTCACTGCCGATAGAACGCATCTCTATCATCAGTAAATCTTTCTTCGTTCCTGAAAGATACAAATCCAGTGTAGAGTTCTTCAGCTGTGAGAGTGTTGGATTCAATACAAGCTCCCCGTCTACTTTTGCTGCGCGAACCGCACATACACTGCTGTTTATATCTATGTCCGAAGTAAAAAGTGCAGCCGAAGCGGCATTAAGAGCCAGAACCTGCATGTCAGACTCAGCATCTGCCGAAAATACCATAATGGTAATTTGTGTCGGGTGCCCGAATCCTTTTGGAAACAAGGGACGCAGACTTCTGTCCACTATTCGTGATGTCAGGGTCTCAAAATCACTCGGCTTTGTTTCACGTTTGAAGAACCCTCCCGGAATTTTTCCGGCTGCATATGTTTTTTCTATGTACTGTACAGTCAGAGGCAAAAAATCGTCTTTGACAATTTCAGTCTCATCAATCACTACTGTCGCAAGTATTACAGTTTTGCCTGATTTAAGCCATGCCGAACCGTTTGCCTGTTTGGCAACATCACCAAAGGAGTATTCTTCCACTCTGTTTTCTAATTCTAATTTTACATCATACGTCATCTGTTATCCTTTAAATCTTTACTGAGTATTTCTTCTATTTCTTCATCGTCCATTATTGTTAAATTCTTATAATACAATGATGTTTCTACATAATCATCTATGTCATACAGAAAAAATATATCATCTACGAATGTTTCTAACAACTCTAAAACATCTCTTGGCAGTACAGGACTGGCAATATAAACTGCTTTTGGTTTCTGGGCCAAAACTGTTTTGAGTGCAGTCATAAACTTGCTTCCTGTCTCACTTCCCTCATCTACAAGTAAAACAATCTTGTTTTTCATGGGAGGAAACGGTCTTCCTTTGCGATACTTGTATATATAGCTAAGTATATCTTCTTCATGCTTTCTATGAGCTTCTCCGTAGATATAATCATACTGTATTCCAAAGGCATTAATCAACTCTTCATTGAGTACAATCTCCTCTGTTTCACTGACTCTGGCAACTTCACATTCAGGATTGTTTGGTGCCATAATTGCTTCTAAAAAAAGAATTTCCAGGTTGTTTTTCAACTTGCCTTTTATCAATGAAGCCAATTCAAGTCCGCCTTTTGACACTGCAACAATATTCCACGCTTCTTCTTTTAATTTTTGCATAGGCAGTACATCACGAAGCTTTTGTGCTGCATCTTCTCTGTCTTGTAAAATATGCTTATACTTTTGCATTTTTTTGCATCCTATTTTGTATCATCCGGCAATTTATACGATAAAAAAGAGCTGCCGGCATTTGCTTTCATTAAGGGTTTCAATACAACAGTCAAGTATATAAACCTGTCATAGACAGAGGAACTTGTACTCCCGACTGTAGTCAAAACAGGTCTGTTGTTTTCGGTATACTGCACTCCAAAATCCCAACATCGCTTTGTGTACAAAAATCCGAAAGAGAAACTTTTTCTCTCTTTTGATTCTAAATCATAATTATAGCTTGTATTGTAGGAATAGTGTTTGTTGTAAGTATATTTTACATTTGATGTGAGATAACTTGTATAAGGTGTATAGGTATCTGTTTTTGGCAAAAAAGTATTTTTATACAAATGTGAGAGTGCAATTTTCACGCCATACCTGTTGAATGACACCTGATTCAAAATCTTTGAAAACTTCTTTTCTTTATAATTATAAAACATGTTATTGTAATAAGACAAAAAACTTGTTATTTTATAGTCAAGTTCATTTTCCAAATCTCCATACCGTTCTTTTGTATTTTCGTAAGAGATGTTTTGGGAGAGTCTGTGATAAACAATCTCCTGCGCAGAACTGTCATAAAAATATTGCTGAAAGTTTATCTGTGTATCATTCTCAATTGTTGCTATATTATAAAACTCACATCTTTGTGCATAATTTGGATCTGCCTTATTTGTAAAATCTGAACAGTAGTCCATATTATCCTTATAAAAACCATCTTTTTTACTCCAGCCTTTTGCGTTATAACGCACTTCCAAGCCTACAACATGACTAAAGTTTTCATATCCTTTTGTCAGCTGTGTTGAAACAGCAACCGTATGGTAGTTACTTGCATAAAAACCGTCATGATATTCAAAACCAGGAATTGGATTTTGTTCATGTCCGCTAAATTGAGAATGCTGCAGATACAGATTTGCCTTGTATGAAAGATTGATATATTCACCAAACAATGGCGTTTGAAGTGTTACAGGCAGATTTACATCTGTTTGAATTACTTTTTTGTTTATAATTCTTTGAATATTATTACTCTGCACATCAAATGAGTACAGCAAATGATCTTTAAAAAAAGTATCTACATAATGATGGTATTGAACAGTTGGGAGTTTTTGCAGTGTATTGTCATTTGTCTGGAGTGTCAAATCTTCATAATATTTAAAATAGGTGCCTATATAGTTGTCGTTTGTATTGTAAAAAATGTTTACTCTTGAGAGTACCTGTGTTGCGGTTGCCTGCTGCAGGGCATTGTTGTTTTGCGCAAGGTTAATGTAGTCAACATCATTCATATGGTTAATATCTGCATATATGCCGGATTGTCCCGGCAAGTCCAGTCCAAGCCATTGATTCAGAGGATTTGTATTGTCATACTTAAAATTAAATCCGTAATGGGATTGGTTTTGCAGATTATATCTTAAATAATAGTCCTCGTTTTCTTTAAAATATCCTGCTTTGAATTCTCCGTGCGAAACAGCAGAATCCACAAATCTGAAAGTAGTATAGAGTCCCTTTCCTCTTGTGGTTCTGATTTGTGGATTTATTTCTAAATCCCACCAGTTCTGTGTTGCAATATAAAAGGGCTGTTCATAATAAAACCCTTCTGTTGAAGATATGCCAAAAGACGGCTTCAAAAGACCGGTACGCCGTGTCGTATCAAGAGAGTAGCCAAAATAAGGCGTGTAAAATACCGGGATATCATAAATATAAAGCCGTGCGTTGTATAAATTAATCCATTTGGAATCTGTATTGTAGTCCGATGAGGAAAACTCCATTGTCCATAAAGGGTCTACAGGGTCACATCCACTGACTGAACCTGAAGTGATATCCAGAAATACCCCTTTTGATTCACCCTCATTTGCACTGATCCAGACATCAGATTTATTCTCAAGCAGATAAAGCGGTTTAAAGTACCGCTCTTTTTTTGCCAAATTGAGTTTTGCATAGTTTCCGAGTATCTTGTACTTTTTGTTATGATTGAGCCGTACCTTTGTAAAAAGTTCCAAATCTTTCGTTTTTTGATTATACACCGCTCTTTGGGCAGTTAAAAAATAATCTTTGTAAACAACAGTGACTCCTCCGTCCGCATACACAATATTATTTTTTGATTTGACAGATGATGCGTATATTTCAATCTTGTCATCTGCAGTCAGAATGCTCATACAGGCAAGCAGGAAAAAAAGAAAATATTTAAGCATCTATCACCAAAGTTTTTGCGGTTTTATCATGCCATGCCTGGCGCTGCGGATCAAACATCCCCCATACAAAACCAAGATAAAAAATCATTTCACTTATAATCCTGAAAACTGCCCTGTTGAGGGCTACTGCAAAGTTCGGATTGTCCAATGTGCGTATATCAATAACCTTTATTTTCATTGCCAGTTTCCCCAAAGTAGCCCCGTACTGCATTACAAAAAAAGTCTGGTAGACTATTTTCATTGCAATATACTGCATAACATAGGTATTTGTCAGAATAATAATATCTTCAACCGTCTGTGCATTGGCAAATGAATCAGACATTGCGATAATAAGCAAAAAAGAGAGAAGCATTTCATCTATAAAAAATGCCATTGCCCTTTTTTTAACAGAGGCGAGCTGTAAATGTTCTCGGTTGAGAAGTTTTTCAATCTCTTCATTCAAAATTCAAATTCCTAAAGAGCTTGGTAGGCGATATCTGTACGAAGTTTTTTTCCTGCAAAATGAACCTGTCCACATCTCATGTAGGCTCTGTCACGGGCCTCTTTGATACTCTCACCCAAACCGACACATACCAGAACACGTCCACCCGTTGCGTAGAGTTTCCCGTCTTCCATTGTAACACCGGCAAAAGAGATATGTGTATTTTCTTCTATTTCTTTATGCTTGACATCATCCAAAATAATTTCAGCAGGTGTTGATGGTCCGTAGGGATAGTTTTCACTCGCCATAACCACACCGACAGCATACTGGTCTGAAAATTCTACTTTGATCTCGCCCAAGCGGTTTGTTGCCGCTTTGTAAAACATGTCAGAGACACTTGAGGTCATTAACGGCATAAGAATTTCACATTCAGGATCTCCAAAACGTACATTAAACTCCAGAGTAACCGGCTCACCGTTTACCACCATAATACCGATAAAAAGCACACCCTCAAAAGGGGCACCCTCTTTTTGCATTCCCTCAAGCGTCGGACGTATAATACGCTCTCGCACTTTTTGGTACAGTTCCTCATCTACAAGCGGAGTCGGGGCATAGGCACCCATTCCCCCTGTATTTGGACCTTTGTCGCCGTCAAGCAGGCGTTTATGGTCCTGTGCAGCCGGAAGTAAAATATAATCTTTCCCGTCACATACTGCGAACATAGAAAGTTCATATCCGTCTAAAAACTCTTCCACGATTACTTTTTTACCCGCATCACCGAAACTTTTTCCGCTGAGCATTTCAGAAATTGCTTTTTTTGCCTCATCATGGGATTGTGCAATGATAACACCCTTTCCGCCACACAGACCATCTGCTTTTACAACGATCGGTGTCTGCAGTCTGTTTGTAAACGCAAACAGCTCTTCTATCGAATCACTCTCTATGTATTTTGCTGTAGGAATGTCATATTTTGCCAAAAAGTTTTTCATATAAACCTTTGAACCCTCAAGCTGTGCGGCTTCTTTGCCTGGTCCGAAAATTGTCAACCCCTCTGCCTTAAATATATCAACAACACCATCCACCAAAGGCGCTTCAGGCCCTACTATAGTCAAATCAATCTCATTTTCTTTAGCAAATACTGCCAAATCATTGTAATCTTTGATATCGAGATTTGTTCCCAGATTGTTTGTTGCACCGTTTCCAGGCTGAAAAAAAAGCTCATGTTCTGCTTCTTCATTTTTTATAGCACGGGCAATAGAGTACTCTCGTCCACCGCTCCCCAATATCAATATTTTCATTTGTATCTCCATAAGTTGTTAAAAAAATTTATTTATCTCACCACCATAAAATAAAAAAATTCTTTACATAAAAAAGCACCCAGGTGCGTGAGCTTCCTGCTGAAGGCTTTTGTGCCCCTTGAGGGTAAAACCTAGTGTTAACGTAGTTAGCGGAATTACTTCCGATAGCGTCTAAATAATATGTAACCCGAGCAGCCGTCGCACTATTGGCTTGGTTCTAAAAGCCGAATTTGGGTGAAGAGAGGGTTGTCTAACGGCGGCAATCTCATCGGCAGAGTCAACATACCTCAAGCGAAACCACCGACACACAACAACCCTACTGGTTCACGTTGTGAATATGTAGAACCCGCATATATGTGCTGACACGAACTACTCAGATTAACAGGATAATTATACTAAAAATATGCTTGTTTTTATTTTAGAGAATACGCTATTTGCATACAACTCTCGATAGTTGTCTCATCAGAGAGAGTATAGAAGCAGTTTTTTGGCAGTGCTTTTGCCGTCGTTTTGCCAATAACTATTATTTTGTGTGTGTGCAGCAAAGTATGCCTGCTTAAAAAACACTCTACACTCGAAGGAGAGGTAAAAATAAGTATAGCCTCCTGCGGCACTGTTACATGTAACAACTCTTCACTGCATTTGCTTGCATAGACAATTTTTTCATCTATGCAGTATCCCTCTTCTTTACATGTAAAGACAAAATCAGAGGCAACAAACTCAGCACGCAGATAAAGCCATTTTGTCTCTTTTGGGTATTGTTTGATTTTTTCCACAAGAGTATCACCATACCCCTTACCGACAGCCAGAACCTGCCCCCCTAAATCTTCAAAACTTTTTGCACTCTGTTTTGAAATGCAAAGCGCCGGCTTCTTTATATACTCTTTTTTCTCATACTGTTGTAACGCTTTTGATGCCTGCTTTGAGGTAATAATAAAATAATCGTATTTGGAAAAATCAATTTCAGGCTGAAAAAAAGTAATATCCAAAGAGTTTACATGTACAGCATCAGGATGAGAAGAGACAGAAAAAAGGTAAATGGGCTTATTATGCATTGAAATTTCCTCGTTTATGGAAATCGTAAAAAGTTTGATGTAATTTTGAATGTTTTTAGGTTGAGGCATAGTTAATCTATGCCGATGCCTAAATCATTTCAAAGTGCATTGAAATTTTTCTCGATTTTATTCCCATTCGATTGTTGCAGGTGGTTTTGAAGATATATCATAAACTACACGGTTTATCCCATCCACTTCATTGATAATACGTCTTGAAATTCGCTCCAGCAGATCATGCGGCAGATGTGCGAATGTTGCTGTCATGCCATCAACCGCCTCTACAACTCTGATACATACCGTGTTGTCATAGGTACGGTTGTCACCCATTACACCTACTGATTTTACATTTAAAAGCACGGCAAAAGCCTGCCATGTTTTTGCATAATACCCGCTTGCTTTGAGTTCATCCAGCAAAATAACATCTGCTTCGCGCAGAAGATCCAAATCAGGAACATTTACATCTCCCATGATTCTAATGGCAAGACCAGGTCCGGGAAAAGGATGACGGTTAATCATACTCTCCGGAAGTCCCAGTTCCAGTCCGATTTTACGCACTTCGTCTTTAAAAAGTTCACGCAGCGGCTCAATCAGTTCAAAATCCATCCAGTCAGGAAGACCGCCGACATTATGATGAGATTTAATCACTTCTGAGGGGCCGTTGACAGAGATTGATTCGATAACATCCGGGTAGAGTGTTCCCTGTGCCAAAAACTTAATACCGTCATGCTTTTTCGCCTCTTTTTCAAACTCTTCTATAAAAGTATGCCCGATAATTTTACGTTTTTGTTCAGGGTCACTCACTCCTGCCAGTTTTGTCAGGAAATTATCCGCTGCATCCACAGTAACAAGAGGCGCTTTGAGATTTACTTTGAAAACTTCTTCAACCTGCTCTCTCTCACCTTTACGTAACAGTCCGTTATCTACAAACACAGGAATAAGCTGATCACCTATTGCTTCATACAGCATTGCTGCTACAACAGAACTGTCAACGCCTCCGCTTAATCCGCAAAGCACTTTGGCATCGCCGACACGTTCACGGATGGATTCAATCTGCTGCTTGAGAAAATGCTCCATTTTCCATTTTTCTGTCACTCCGCAGATATTTTTTGCAAAGTTACGAAGCATCAGGTAGCCTTCTTCAGAGTGCTGTACTTCCGGGTGAAACTGAAGCGCATAGACACGTTTTTCATCATTTGCAATGGCCGCATACGGTGAATTGTCAGATGTGGCGATTACCTTAAAACCCTCAGGAAGTGTTTCGACTCTGTCCGAGTGGCTCATCCAGACTGTAGTGTGATTGTCACAATCTTTAAAAAGAGGGGAAACATTGTCAGGGTAGCCGACTATGTCAAGTTCTGCTTTTCCGTATTCATGGTGGTCAGAGCGTATAACCGAACCGCCAAAATCTACTGCAATTCTTTGCATCCCATAACAGATGCCAAGAATGGGAATGCCCATTTTATAAACCTCTTTGTCAACTTCATAGGCATCTTTGTTGTATACAGAAGAGGGGCCTCCGCTGAGTATGATACCCTGAGGATTTTTTGCTGCAATATCCTGGGCTTTTGTATGAAAAGGAAGGATTTCACAGTATATTTTATCTTCACGAAGACGACGAGCGATGAGTTGTGTGTATTGAGAGCCAAAGTCTAAAACTATAATGCTAACATTTGTCATTGAAATGCCTTTTAATAAATTTATATATAAAATGAGCAAAAGCCCATTTTACAGCAGGGACTCAGCGTCCCTACAACCCCCTAAAGCTACAAAAAACAAAGTTTTTTGAGAAAAGAAAAGTTGAAAAGAATTTAAGTTATGAAAGGATACAATAAATAAGATTAATGTTTGATTTGTTTAAATCTATCTGGAGCTTTTAATAAAGCCCCATAATTTCAAACTGAACGTACCAGATTATAATAGAAACCGCATATCCTACCAAAATGGTCCAGGCATGCTTCATGTGTGAACCAAAAGTATAAATACCGCGAAGTTTTCCCATAACTCCGACACCGGCTGCTGAACCAAAAGAGATCAGACTGCCACCGATACCCGCTGTCATGGTTACAAGCATCCACTGGTCTATTCCCATACTTGGAGAAGATTTTAAAATAGCACTCATCACCGGTACATTGTCTACAATTGCAGAAAGGAATCCGACACCGATATTGGCAGTAGTCGATCCGACCAAATCATATAAATGGTGAATATATTCCAAAAAGCCTAAAAAGTGTAATGCACCTACGGCAGAAAGAATACCAAAGAAGAAAAGAAGTGTGTCATTTTCCACTTTTTCCATATTGACATAGATATTAAAACTGTTTTTTCCCGATCTTTGCAGCTGGAAAGCATAGAGTTTTAAAATTGCCAAACCAAACATCATGCCCCACATTGCCGGAAAATGAAAAAATGTATGCCCAAGAACAGCAATTGCAATAGTCAAAACTCCCAAATAGGCAACTGTCATACCGCCATCAAGCACTTCCGGCTTCTTTTCTGTCGCTGCATCAAACGGCGGTTCTCCCGAGGGAACAGACAAAGAGAGTAAAAATGCCGTAACAACCCAGCCGACAACAGAAGCAGGAAAGAGGAAAAGAAAGTCCACAAACTCCCCTTTGCCGGCAGTCCACGCCATGAGTGTTGTAATATCACCAAACGGAGACCATGCACCGCCTGCATTGGCAGCTACGACAATATTTATGGCACCCGGAACCAAAAATGCAAGATTTTTCTTGTCAATCGTAAAAAGCACGGTGGAAAGAATCAAGGCAGTTGTCAGGTTATCTGCGACAGGAGAGATAAAAAACGCCAACAGGCCAGTCAGCCAAAAAAGCTTTTTATAGGTATACCCTTTTGAAACAAGTTTATACTTTAACAGATCAAAAACACCGCGTTCTAAAAGCGTCTCAATAAAAGTCATTGCAACAAGCAGGAAAAAGAAAATTTCAGCTATTTCCAAAATCAGCTTTTCCAGTTCATCATGCAGCGGATCAGGATCCAATCCGTTAATAGCATAATAAATACCGATCAGCATAAACATAAATGTACCGGCAAAAAGTGCCGGTTTTGCTTTGTTTATCTCATATTTTTCTTCTGTAGCGATAAAATAATACGCTATAACAAAGACAGCTAAGCTCAGCCATCCTACCCAGGTTGTTGCAAGATTTATTGCTTCGTGTTCCATTAATTCTCCTCTTGTATTGTATGAACCCCTATGGATTCATGCCTGTTTAATGCAGATATTACTATCTCTTTTGCCGTCAGTAAACGAAATTTTAGTAGTTTACCAATATTTTCATTTAAAAGTGCATTAATTGTGGATAAAGCATCGTTTAATCCGCTTTTTGTACGAATTATAGAAACATTTTCCCACATTATTCGTCTGAGCTGGTCTTTTTTCGCCTTGTCATCTTTGAGACTCATCATCTCATCCTGCAGTTCAAATGTTTTCATATTTTTTGGAGTGTCAATGTTTTTTAAAATATCATCCACTGCCCTTTTTGCAAAAACCAAACCTTCCAGCAGTGAGTTCGATGCCAGTCTGTTTGCACCATGTACTCTTGTTGAAGCAACTTCGCCAACAGCATACAAATTTTTCACATTTGGCACTCTGGCATTCAGGTCGGTGCGAATGCCCCCGATAGCATAATGAAAAGCAGGCGATATCGGAACTCTTTGCGCAGGAACATTAAAGCCCAGTTCCCTTAGGTTCTTGCAAATATTCGGAAACCTGTGTTCAAAATACTCTTTATCAAAATTTTCACAGTTGAGATACACATGCATACCTGTCTTCTTTTTGTATTTGTATATTGCCTTGCTGACAATATCGCGTGAGGCCAACTCGCCTCTCTCATCATAATCAAACAGGAATCTTCTTCCGGTTTCATCCTCTATAGTTGCTCCTTCTCCGCGAAGGGCCTCTGTCAAGAGCATTTTTTGGGCATTGTTGGAGTTTACAAATACAGTGGGATGAAACTGCAGCATTTCCATTCTGTCAAGGGCTATACCTTTCATCACACAAAGTCCCTGTATATCAGCACTGATACAGGGCGCATTTGTATGGTATTCATACAAAGAGCCAACACCTCCGCTTGCAATAATGACATTTTTTGCATATATGTTTCTGCGTTGTCTGTGATCAAGTACGGTAACGCCGTAACATTCGCCATTATCAATCAGCAGATCAACGACTCTTGCATCACTGAGCATCGCATGGGCAGTATGTTCAAGAAGAAAATGATGCAGATACCTTCCCGTTGCATCACCGCCTGCATGCAGTATCCGTTCACAGGAGTGTGCCGCTTCTTTTGTATAAAGAAGTTCTCCTTCTTCATTGGTATCAAAACGAAAACCCTGTTCTATCAAGTCATCAATCGCCTGACGTGAATTCTGGCTCAGGACATCCACAGCTTCCGGATCACACAGCCCGTCACCGGCGGCAAGTGTGTCTTTGATATGCATCGGAATATCCGCTTCATCACGGGCCAATGCCACTCCGCCCTGTGCATAAAATGTATTGCATTTAAAAGTTTCCCGCTTATTAATAATAAGCACTTTTTTCTCGGCAGGGATATTCATACTTGCATAGAGTCCTGCCACACCTGCGCCTATTATTACTACATCATATTCAGTCATTACGGTGCACAGCTTTCATTTGTATCATTACTAAACTCTTTTTTTTGAATAATAAACTTCACATTTTTATCCTCTTTGGGTACACTCTGTTCATAATAAGGGGGTGCTTTATAGCCGCACCCGCTTACGCTTAATAAAAAGCTTGCTATAATTAGCCTATGAAAAACAGCAGTGATATTCTCAACTCTCTTCAAAATAAACCTCAATTTTCTAAACTCTCTCAATACAAATGTATCCATAAAATACAATCAGCATTCAGCCCCCCTTTGCAAAAGATGATTAAGTTTTCATATATAAAAAACAAAATACTTTTTTTCGTTCTCAATCATCCCGGTGCCAAACAAGAATTTGATAATAGTATACAAAGCATTAAAAGTGCTTTAAAGTTTCACACTCCCGCAGAATGCGAAAATGAAACAATAACAGATATAAAGGCTTTTGTTACACACAAACCTGCTTTACACAGAGACACAGAAACATTGACACACCCCAGAAAAATTGTATCTTACAGGGAAAGAGCAACGGGAAACTTTGACATTCCTGTTCATGATGAAAAACTCAGAGAACTTATTCTCTCTATTCAAAAAATTATAAAAGAAAAAAATGACACTTAAAGAAAAAATCCAACAACTGCCGGACAAACCGGGGGTCTATCAGTATTTTGACAAAAACGGCCATCTCCTGTATGTGGGCAAAGCCAAAAACCTTGCCAAGCGGGTAAAAAGCTACTGGCAGTTTACTCCCCAACTTTGTGCAAATCCGCAGCTCTCTTTGCGCATCTCAAAAATGATCAAGCAGACAGTTTCCATGGATTATATCATCGTAAATTCCGAACATGATGCGCTCATACTTGAAAATTCACTGATCAAACAGCTCAGTCCGAAATACAACATTTTACTCCGTGATGACAAAACCTACCCCTACATTTATATAGACAACTCTCAGGAGTACCCTCGATTCGACATTACAAGAAAGGTAATTAACTCCAAAGATATCACCTACTATGGTCCCTACTCTGTCGGTGCGAGAGATATTCTCAACTCCATTTATGATATTTGCAAACTTGTGCAGAAAAAATCCTGTCTGAAGTCAAAAAAACTTTGTCTCTACTATCAGATAGACAAGTGTCTCGGTCCCTGTGAACTGCCAATCTCCAAAGAGCGTTATCAGCAGGAAGTAACACTTGCATCGCAGCTGATTAAAAACAAAAAACTGCTTCTTGGCAGACTGGAAGAAAAAATGGAGTTTTATGCCCAGGAGTTACGCTTTGAAGAAGCCGCCGAGCTCAGAGACACTATAGAGCGGATAGAGCGCTCCCAGATTAAAAGCGAAATTGATTTTGCCACAAATGAACATTATGATATTTTTGCGATAGAAAGCTCTGAAAAAAGAGCGGTTGTTGTGAAGATATTTATGCGCCACGGCAAAATCATCTCTTCTTCTCATGAGTATCTGCAGCTTCATGAAGGTCTGGATTTGAATGAACTCTATTCAAGAGCACTGCTTGGATTTTACAAAGATGAAAAGCCTCCCATCACTGCTCCGATTCTTCTTCCTCAGAGTTTTGAGGACAAAGAACTCATAGCGCATCACCTCACAAAAGTATTTGGTCAAAAAGCACATATTCTCATCCCTCAAAGAGGAAAGAAAAAAGATTTAATCGCTTTGGCAAAATTAAATGCAAGAGAGTTGTTGAAAAAAGACAGAGAAACACTGAATGTCAAAATACTCGAAGAACTCCAGGAACTGTGTCAACTGCAAAAAGTTCCAAACAGGGTGGAAATATTTGACAATTCACATATGTCCGGTGTCGCAACAGTCGGGGCTATGGTTGTATATGAAAATGCAAAGTTTGACAAAAAATCCTACAGAACCTATCATCTCAAAGCAAAAGACGAATACTCCCAAATGCGCGAAACACTTACAAAAAGAGTGGAGAGTTTTTCTAAAAATTCACCGCCGGACCTGTGGATACTCGACGGAGGAGCAACACTGCTTAAACTTGCACTTGACATACTTGAATCAAACGGTATCAACCTTGATGTCATAGCCATTTCAAAAGAAAAAGTTGATGCAAAAGCACACAGAGCCAAAGGAAACGCTCAGGATATTCTCTATACAAAAGAGCAAATTTTCAGACTAAAAACAAGTGACAAACGTCTGCAGTGGGTCCAAAATTTACGGGATGAAGCACACAGAGCCGCGATCACATTTCACAAAAAAACAAAACTCAAACTTGATCAAGAAAGCAGACTTTTAAGTTTACATGGAATATCAGCTGCAAAAATTCAAAAACTGCTCAACCATTACGGTACTTTTGAAGCACTCAAAAGTGCCACATTTGATGATATTCGTTCACTTTTAAATACAAAAGATGCAAAAACAATCAAAAATTTTTATAAATAAGTTTTTTTTTCACTCCTTTATGATATATTTGTGATAATGCTAGTAAGTAACTAATTATAAGGTTTTTTAATGAGTAAGATTATCCCTGTAGACGAAGAGTATTTTTTTGACGGAAATGTCATTATTTCTCAAACAGATTTAAAAGGTGTTATTACCTATGCAAACAAACTGTTTTGCAGTGTATCCGGCTATAAAGCCGATGAACTGGTAGGACAACCCCACAACATACTCAGACATCCGGATATGCCACGCAGTATATTTGCAAAAATGTGGGAAACTATTCAAAGTGGACAGGCTTGGAACGGACTTGTAAAAAACCTTAGAAAAGACGGTTTGTACTACTGGGTAGAGACAGAAATTCTGCCAATCAGAGATAATGATGAAAATATAACAGGTTATATTGCTGCCAGAAAAGCAGCCTCTCGCAAAGATATTCAAGAAACAGCACAAACATACAAAAAAATGCTTGAGACAGAAGAGGAATAAGGGATGGAAGAATGCTAATTTATAATTTTCAAAAAGAGTTTTTGGGTATTGACGAAAAAAACCTGCGTACACTGGGGTATAAAGATTTGGCTGATCTGCGCGCAGAAGTGACGGATTTCGCAGATTTGTTTGTAAAAACACCAGGGTATATACATAATTTTCAGCATGTGCACTGGATTGACTATATTACATGCGCAGAGTCAAATGAAGAATCCAAAGTCATCATTCATGCCAATTCAAAAAACTACAAAGCAATAATTACAATTACAAATGCCTATCTTGTGGACAATCCGACTCAAAAAGCCTATATAGTACACTTAAACAATTTGCGAACACTGACAGCGCAGGAATATGATGCTATTTCAGGAGATATTACGCAAAGAACAATACCGGAAACAGTATCTCCGCAGCAGTCGCAACCAATCCTCCAAACAGAAGAAGCAACAGTTATACAAGATGAGTATGACACTCCGTTACATGTGGAAACCAAAGAGAAAGAAGACCTGGATGCACTACTGGATGTAGGTGACTTGAGTATCGAAACCCAGGAAGTAAAAAAGAGAGAGCCTTTGGTTCAAGAATCTCCTCAGAAACCGAAAAGCACCTATGTTTTTGACCCAAATATCGCATCAAAAGAGCTTGGTCTGCCGCTTGATTTGATTGAAGAGTTTATACAGGATTTTATAACCCAGGCAAACGACTTTAAAGATGAACTTTACAGATCACTTGAAGAAGGAAATACAGACAATGTTAAAACTCTTTCGCATAAGCTTAAAGGAGTTGCAGCGAATCTTCGCATTGAAGATGCACATGAAGTACTTTCAATTATAAATGCTACTTCTGATGTCGATATTATAAAGACAAACCTGGATGATTTTTACAGGATTATTGCAAAATTAGCCGGGGAAGAAGATCTTGGAACCATAAAAGACGATGAAGTGCCTCAAAAAATTGATATTCCGGAACTTTATGATGATGATTTTGTTGCACCACAGGAATCTGAAGAAATTCTGACTTTTAAAGATGATGAGCCTGAACTGACTTTGGAATTTAAAGAAGAGCCGCAGCCTCAACTTGAAACAGAGCCGGAAATTCAAGAAGAACAGAAAATTCAGGAAGAGACAGAGCCGCAGGAAGAATCACAAACGCCGGAAGAATCAGAAAATGAGAAAAAATATTCTAAAGAAAAAATTGCCAATGAAATAGGCCTGGATTTAGAGAGTTTCAATGAACTCTTTGAAGACTTTATAAAAGAAGCACATGCTATAATTGCAAAAATAAATGATGCTCTCGCCACCCAAGACTACCCTGCACTGAAGCGGCAAGCCTTAAAATTAAAAGGAATGAGTGACAATATGAGAATGCACACTTTTACAAATGAACTTGAAACACTCACACACTCTACAGATAAAGAGACACTGACACAAACTGTAAAAGAGATAGAAAATATACTGACAGCAATTTCAAAAGAAGAGGAATAGGCAATGCAAATAGGACTAAAAAACAGACTTCGACTTATTAGTTTATTACCGATTATTATTTTAATTTCTATTACAAGTTATTTTGTATATAACTCATACGAAAACTATAAAGCGGCGCAACTTCTCCAGGATAAGCTTTCCACAAACAGGCAACTCAACAACCTTCTGAGAAATGTTTCCCGGGAAAGAGGTATGACCGTAATGTACCTTGGTAATTCCTCACCAAATACATTAAAATCACTCTTAAAGCAGAGAAAGATTGTTGACAAACAGGAAAAACTCTATTTTCAACAGCTACAGGCACTTTCACAAAAAGACACGGCATTAAAAAATGCGATGCAAAGTATAAAACATGCCAGAACATTGGTTGACGCGCATAAAATAAACTTTGAAGATATATATACCAAAGTATACGGCAAAACAGAGCAGATTATTATTAAACAACTCGAAACCATTACGTCCCACCAACTTGATAATAAAATCAACACATACGCATCGATTTATATTTCACTGGTCCGTGCAAATGCCTACACCGCAGATGAACGTGACTTCATCTCATATACACTTGCCCGCTCAACAGAAATGGACGAAGAAGAGATCAATCAATGGCTCTCCTTAATAGCAAAAGCAGATGCCATCGATTTTTATAACATTAAAGACAAAAAACTTGAAACCAAGCTGAATGAATTGTTTAAAAGTGATGATGCTCTTGAACTCTTTGATGACCTTAACTCAGAACGTGCTTCCATTTTAATTGCTGCAGCAAGCGGAGAGTATGAAACAAACCCGGGTGTCTGGTTTGCCATGCTCTCAGAAAAAAGCAACCTTATTTCAGAGGGAGAGAATGTTGTTCTGAGTGCCATGGACACCAGAGCCGTTCAGGTAAAAACAGAAGCTTTACAGTTTTTGACCATTACATTGACAATTTGGCTGATTTCAATCATATTGGCAGTTTTAGGCTTTTTGCTCTCTAATGAAATTGCCAGAAATATACACAACCTTGAAGGTGTCCTCAGAAAAGTTGCAGAAGACACGAATGAGAGTGACAAAGCAATTGAGATCAATCTTCATACAGCCAAAGGGACAGAAGAAGCCTACAGTCTTTTGGAAAAAATTATTGAGCAGACGAAAAGAGATAAAGAAGCCGCACAGGAAGCAAGTGAAGCAAAATCAATGTTCCTTGCAAACATGTCGCATGAAATTCGTACACCGCTCAACGGAATCGTTGGTTTTACAGAGCTTCTTAAAGATACAGGACTCAAAGAAGAGCAACAGGAGTTTGTTGAAATTATCGAAAAATCTTCAGAAAACCTTCTTGAAATTATCAACAATATTCTTGACCTTTCAAAAATCGAGAGTAATAAACTTGAAATTGAAGATGTTATCTTTAATCCTATAGAAGAGTTTGAAAGTGCCGTTGATGTATATGCTGTCCGTGCAAGTGAAAAGCATATTGATCTGGGATGCTTTATTGACCCTGAACTTGAGCAGCCACTCAAAGGTGACCCGACAAAAATCAAAGAAGTTCTAATCAACCTGCTCTCAAATGCTGTGAAGTTTACAAGCAGTTCCGGAGCTATCAATGTCGATATCAGAAAACTGCAATCACCGCAGGAAGGAACAACACGTATCAGATTTGAAGTGCAAGACAGCGGTATCGGTGTTACAAGCGAACAGAAATCCAGAATTTTTGAAGCTTTTTCACAAGCAGATACATCCATTACACGTAAATACGGCGGTACAGGTCTTGGTCTTACAATTTCTGCGCGTTTTATTGAACTGATGGGAGGACAGCTTGATCTGCACAGTGAGCCGGGGGAAGGAACAACTTTCTTCTTTACACTTGATTTTGAAGAGATAGAAGTAATCAGTGAAAGTGCCAAAGAACAATATCTGGGAATCAATGCTTTAATTTTAGAGTCTACTCATAAAACAAAAAGACAAGACACCTATCTCAAAGAGTATCTTGATTTCTATGGAGTAAGTTATACAACATTTAAAAATAAAAATGAAATTGAAACGCTCCAGCGACAAATAAATTATGATATGCTTTTTGTAGATTATGAATATGCAAATGAAGAAGAGTTAAAAGCATACAGCACTCTTCCGCAAAAGCTGATACTTCTTACAAAATCTTATTTTATGAGAAAAATCGACTCTATGGGTATAGAGATATTTAAAACCATATATGAGCCATTAAACAATACCAAACTAAAAGCAGCACTTGAAAATTACCAAAGTCAAAATTTTACAGCACCAAAAGTAAAACCAACTTCAAACAAAGTCTTTACAGTCGGTTCATCTAAATTTGCGGCAAAAGTACTTGTTGCAGAAGACAATATAATCAACCAGAAACTGATAAAACGGACACTTGAAGACTTGGGGCTCACTGTTGATATCGCATCCAATGGGCTTGAAGCATTCCAAAAACGCAAAGACAATAACTATGATCTGATTTTTATGGATATCCAGATGCCTTTCCTTGATGGTATAGAAGCGACACAGGAGATTCTTGAATATGAAGAGGTATACAACCAGCCCCACGTTCCGATAATCGCTTTAACGGCAAATGCACTCAAGGGTGACCGTGAAAGATTTTTAGCAGCCGGACTTGACGAATATACAACAAAACCATTAGTACGTGAAGAGATCATAACACTGCTGAATCATTTTTTAGCAGACCACATTGTGGATGTAGATGAAGCAAAGGCAGAAGAAGAGAAAACAAAAAAAGTGCAACAGCAGAAAGAAGAAGCAAAAGAAAAAGAGCAGAAAAAAGAAGAAAAAGTGGTGCAAGAAGAAGTTCCGGTAAAATACAAAGCTGATATTCTTCTTGCTAAAAAAAGTCCCTTTGAAACAAAGCTTTTTACAAAAATTCTCAGTTCACTTGGATATACTTACGAAGTCATAGACAACATAGATGAATTGCAAAAGAAAATTGAAGAGGAGAGCTATAAACTTATATTGTTTGACAAAGAGACTGAAACTTTAGACTTGAAAGATTTCGCCAGATTAGTCAAAGAGAAAAGTCAGAAAAACAATCTTTCCACCTACCTGGTATTGATTGTAGATCCGGCTATACCTCTAAGTGAAGAAGATTCGAAATATGTAGATGAAACGATTAAAAACATTATAAACAAAGACTTGCTGAGACTTGTTATAGAAAAATTTATTTAAGGAAATAACTATGAAAAAAACTGATTTGGTTGTGCTTGCAGTTGATGATGATCTCATTAATTTAAAGCTTTTAAAATCTATGCTGATGAAAAGCGGAAATGTAAAAGAGGTTGTCGAAGCAAAAAACGGCTCAGATGCCATAGGTATTTTAAAAAGCCGTGATGATATTGACCTGATTCTCTTAGATATCATTATGCCTATCATGGGTGGTATCGATATGCTTAAAGTTGTGCGTGCCGATGAAAGTTTGCGTCAACTCCCTATTTTGGTTCTTACAACAGATGAAACAAAAAAGGCGGAAGCTTTGGAGTGCGGCGCAAATGGATTTTTAATGAAACCTATACGCAATGACGATTTGATTGCGAAAATCAAAACAGTCATCGTCTAAAATATAAAACAATATGTTGAAGTGTATGCGCTTGAGAAGTTATTTTAAACGGTCTCTATCTTAATGGTATCTGCCAAGATATAGCAGATATAGCCACGCACTTCATCTCCCGTTATCTCTTTGACTGCTTTTACATAGTATCGAACCTGCTTGCGATGCTCTTCGGTAAAATGCATCGCACTTTTATAGTCTATCACACTCCACTCTCCCTTTTCATGCTTGACCAATAAATCAAGATAACGCAGATTGTTTTTATAGCGCAGGGCCTTTTCTTTGTAGCATACTCCCCGGGTCAAAGTCAAAAATTCCGGTGTAGCGACAAGCCTCTGTATTCTCTGCTGTATATCATCGACCTCTGACTCTGTAAGCATAAAGCCATATTTGTTCAACATCATATCTTTGGCATCCAGAAGTGCTTCTTGTGTAAACTCCTGCATCATCTCCAGGGTATAGTGCAAAGCAATACCAAAATTAACAGCTTGCAAATCCTCTTCATTTTGTCTTTCTAATGCCAACAAATCACTCTGTGTCCCGTAATAGATATTTTCAAACGAAAGTTTTTTATACACCTGCGTTATGTTTTTGGCTTTACATGTAGAGCGTAGTTCTCCGAAACTTTGAGGCTGCAAATCCAGCAGTGCAAACATGGAATCTTTTGGTTTTGCAAGGATGATCAAGTTTTCTCTTGCTCTGGTAAAAGCAACATACAGAGCATTTAAACTGTCTTCTCGTATAAGCTCTTTTTCTTTGGCAAGAGCATAGGCATAATCATGGTCAATAAGCTCTCTGTTTTTTGTTCTCAGGTAAAGATTTTGCAGTTTGATACCGTCATAATTGTAAATAATGGCATCTCTTGGGGCAGGAGCCTTTTTCAGTCTGTCCATGACAATGACATGCTCATACTCCAGACCTTTTGATTTATGTACCGTTAAAACCCTCACTCCGCTGATGTCAGCCGCCGCTGCAGAAGTATCAAGTCTTTCATACTCAAACAAAAGCGCTTCAATATCTGCATATTTGGATACAGCACTCAAAAAGCGAATAAGATGAAAATCATCCTGAAAAAGCCGGTACTCCTCTATACATCTCTTCACAACATCCACAAGTCTGACACTGTTAAAATCTACAGTGGCAACATCCCTGACCTCCTGATTTATCAAAGCAAAAAAATTCTGTCTGTAAATCTCTTCTCTGAAATAGAGATATTTCAAGTACTCCAAAACAGCCTTGACACTTCTTTGGTTGATGAGCTTCGTGGTTGTTTCTGTGACAACCTCTATATTTTGAGCGTCGAGTACATTTTTAATGACCTGTCCGTCACTGTTGGTTGCGCATAAAACGGCAATGTCATTCACATCTGCGCCCAGATCTATCAAGCGCTTTACCTGCTCAACCAGTGCATCCAGAAGCTCCTCGTCTGCAATCACTTCGACAAAACCGCCCTGTGCCTCTTTGCGAACAAGCTGAGGAGCGTAGTTTTTTATTTTATCCGCAAAGACTCTGTTGACAAACTCTATGACCTCTTTTTGCGAACGGTAATTTGTCAAGAGTTTCTTCACCTCGGTACGGTGCTCTTTTGCCACCTCCCCAAAAAGTGCCGACACACCTCCTCTAAAACGGTAAATAGACTGTTTCACATCCCCCACAAAGAAAAAACTTCCCTCACTGCAGACACCCGCACCCGAAGTTATCTCTGTGATAAGCGGTTTTAAAATCTCATACTGCAGCACGCTGGTATCTTGAAACTCATCAAGCAGCATGTGTTCTATCGTTGCATCAAGGCGAAAGTATAAAAATTCACTTTCATTAAGACGGTGCAAAATTTCATACACCAGAAGCGTCACATCAGAAAAACTGAGTTCTCCCTCATCTACATAGAGTGCTTTTTTTGCCTTTTTGTAAAGTTCTACAAGTTCATTCAGAGCATAGAAAAAATTCTGCTCTTTTGCCTTTGCATGCGCCTGTACGGCACGCTGAATTTGCAAAAGAGCTGCATCCATTGCAGGGCTAAAGCATTTTTTAAAGACCCAGTAGTTCAGGCTCTCTTTATAGACCCATGTTTTTGCCTTGAGTGCTTCAAAATTTTGAGCAACAACGGCTTTTTGCAGTGTCGCCGATGCCTCTTTGCAGTTTTTTACAATATTTTGCAACAAAGAAAGCCCTTGCATCGCCTCCTCTTCATACGCCTGTGTCGATTTTTTTTGAAACTTCAGATGAGAAAGTTCCTCTTTTTTAAGATAAAAATCATCCAGCAGTGCAAAAATATCACTGACACGCTTGTTTGATTCCAAAGAGAGATTGATAAGCGTCTTGCGTTTGTTGGCAACACTCACCTCTTTTAAAAAACGAGACATCAGTTTGACTTCATGCTGGGCATTCGCCGTTGAAAAATCGGGCATCAAAGAGGCATACAGAGAAAATTTTCTCAAAATCTGCGCAAAAAAGCTGTCTATGGTCATAATCTTTGTATGGGCATTCAAAAACTCGGCCAAAATTTGCGACCGTTTTGCCAGAATCTCTTTTTCGGACATCCCGCACTCTTTGGCAATCTCATGCAGTTCCATACGTGATTCCAAGACCTGCAGTGTCTCAACAATCCGCTCACTCATCTCGGCAGCCGCTTTGTTTGTAAAAGTAAGCGCCAAAACCTTCGCAGGCTCCGCGCCTTTAAAAAGCAGCGAAAGATAACGCACAACAAGCATAAAAGTCTTCCCGCTCCCCGCACTTGCTTCATACGCCAGATTGTTTATAAAAGGCATCAGTCTCTCCCGCACATTATCGCATACTCACAGTACTGACAGGGTTTTGTCTCTTCACATTTTTCAAAGTTCACTGACTCTATGGCAAGCAAATCTTTTATATGTGATTTGAGTATTTCTGTTTTTTCTTCCAAAAATGTCTCAGGAATGATTTGCGACTCTTTTAAATCATAAAATCCGCAGGCTTCCACATTGCCAAGACCGCTGGCCAGGAGCGCGTAGAATTCAAGCTGAAAGTCTGTAGCATCTGTGTAGTTATTCTTGTTATAAATCGTATAAGAACCTGTTTTGTAATCAAGCACTTCTATAAGATTCTCTTTTTTGTCTATTCTGTCGATTTGACCGACGATTTTCATACCCGCAAAAGTTGTCTCAAAAAGTTCTTCTGTTTTGTAGACTTTCCAGCCCTGTTGAAATCTTTGTATTTCAGCTTTTACAAAAGGCTCCAGACGTTTTTTTTGCATCGCAACAAGATACTTGTCAAGCTCACTCTCCCCGCAAAATTCATCCAGGGCTTTGTTGATATCTTTTTTGAGTTTTTCGGCATCCGTATAAAAATTCTGTTTTTCATAGACTGCTTTTAGGGCACTGTGCACGACATTGCCTATTTCGTACTCCTGAGGCATATCTTTTGGAATTTCATGGTTTTTTATATGTTGTATGTATTTATAGTAATATTTACGCTTACATGTAAGGAAGGTTTTCAGCCTGCTGGCAGAGAGTGCTACATTTTTAAAACTGTACTCTTGCACTATCTCCTCTTCTTTTAGCAAACCTGATTCTCTTCGCTGAAAGAGAATTTCAGCGTAGTCCAACTCGCTGTGCTCGTTTTTCTGTGTAATGCCGAGTTGTTTTAAAAACCTCGAACCGCTGCTCTCACTTGAGTTGACATAGGCGATTGCCACCTCTTTTGAGCGTGAAATCAGCATTTGGTAGTAATGTTTTTGCAGGCTTTCTCTGTCTCCCATCGTCGGCAAAGAGGCGGCTTTTCGTATCTGTGTATTTAAAAACATATCTTTGTCACTGCGTTTTGGGACATTTTTGTCATCAAAATCTATAATAATCACCGCATCAAAATGGACACTTCTTGTCTCAAGTACTCCCATTACTGTCACTTTGCCCCCACGGACATCATCCACAGTTCTCAAAGCCAGACGCTGCATAAAAATATTTAAGAGTGATTTTACGCCCATATCCTGCATAAAAGGCAAAAGTTTTTCTATTTTATGCAACTCCTCGTTCAATATTTTCTTCTCCTGTCTGTTGGTAAAAAGACCAGATACTTCCTGCATTTTTTGTATAAAATCAATCTCTGAAACTTTTTTATAATAGAGTCCGTGCAGAAGTAAAAAAAGTTCATCCCCCACTCTTTGCATACGCGCCTCATTCTCTTTGGAGTCCTGTTCTATGGCGTTTAATGTTGCTTCGATTTTTTTATAGACTCCGGAGTGACGAAACGACTCCCCCATTGCAAAGTTCAGATTACATTTTTGATCAAAACTTTTGAGTATCGGTGCTGCGGTTTCATTGGGCAAAATAACGGCTATGTTTTGGGGATTGTAGCCTTTTTGTACAAATTCATAAATTTTCTGCTGCACGAAGGCAACCTGTAAAATAGATTCGCTGAAACTGTTACATGTAAGCTGATAATTTGTAGGGATTTTTTCTTTTGTGAGCGTTTTGATGCGGTTGAAATCAAGTTCATATATAAATCCGGCTTCCAGTGCAAACCCGAGTTCACCAAGTTTGTTTTGCATCTTTTCATTAAAACGCGTCGCCCAGAAACGAAGTTTTATGGACATAAACGACTTCGCCTTTTGCAGCAGTTCAAGCTCAAAGTTTGTCAAATGCCCGTCTAAATAAATCGTCACATTTTGATGTGTTTTTGCATAGCTAGCATTAAATTCATAAAGTTTGGGCAGAAATATTCTATCGAGCAGTTTTTTTTCATTGCACAGCTTTTCATAGCGTTTGTAAAGCTCTTGCAAAATGGCAATATGCTCTTCATACTCTGCATAGACATCGGCACTGCTTAACAGGTTGATATCATAAAGTTCTGCACTCAGTTCTTCGTAAAACTTAAAGATATACGAAGAATTTTTGGTAAAGGTAAAAAAATTACGCTCAATCTGAAGATTTGCAAAGCCTTTAAAATCCGATGCTTCAAGCAAAAGCAGTATTCTGCTCTCATCATCTATAAATTTATAGCCTTTGACAAGCGTGAGTTTGGCGATAAAATCGCTCATGGTAATATAGTTGGGCAAAAAGAGCGTCTGCTCCTGTGTAGCAAGCTGCTTGTGACGAATAGCACGAGCAGTCGGAAGGACTATGGTTGTCTCTTCCATATTTAGTACTGTGAAGCTTCCTGGATGCTTCTGTCGTTTATGATGCGGGTATCTGTTTTGATAGCATAAAATCTACTCTTGTCACCGACATCAACTTTTAACAGCAGGTTCCAAACACCTGTTTTTGGAAATTTCACATCATGAAATACATAAAGACCCTCTTCAAAGAGAGGATCCTTGATCGTTTTTGTGTAGGTCTCAACTTCAGGACGACTGATTTCCAAAATCATTTTTGCACCCTTGACGGCTTTGCCCTCTTTTGTTGTGAGGGCATACTTCACATCCGAACCATTTTCTGAAATCCTGTCTGAAACAAATTTCAGCTTATATGCTTTGTCAAAAGCTATTCTCTGTTTAATCAGTTTGTTTGCATTTGCATCTGCATCCTGGTATTTTGTCATATAGTCATCACTTGGCTGTATGTCAGCCTTGCTTGTTTCTACAATTGTCCATACGCATAAGCCAAAAACGCCTGTAATTGCCAGCCCGATTGCATAGGGCCACAGTCTACCACTTTTTATAATGCTCATTTTTATGCCTCATTTTATAAATTCTTCTTTTAAAAAGCATAACTATACCATATAAAATAAAACCATAGAATAATACTCTTACATAAAACAAAGACGTTTGGTTTGCATCACTGTCAAACCCATGTCCCAACGTAACACCCTTGGCTTTTGCTATCTGCTGTGCTATATCCAGATAACCGTTAAACATTGCAGCAGAATATTTGTCTGCAATCATGCCTTTTTTTGCTTTTCCGCCTAAAAGAGGCAAAATAGTGCCTCCCGTGTTGCTCATTATACTGACAAAATCATCCCAGCTTTTTGCATAAAATGCCGCCATCATAAAAGCCTGTACATAGGAGGTAACCGGACTCAGCACCTGTTTTTTATCAAAATATTTATATAAAGATTTATCATTTGCTTCTATATCTACCTGTGAATTCATCTCTGAAAATGTCAACAATACGGTAGGTGTTTTAAACTGCTCCAGTATTTGTTTTTCATATTCATACATGGTCATGTTTTTTGGCAATTCTTTCAGCATTATAAGGCGTAAGGATATTCCTGTTTTTTTATAAAGCGCACTGCCTAAAGTTTCCACCTCTTCCGTGAATTTAGGATTGTGTATCACTTCATCTTTATATAAATACTCTGCAAATAAATGTGTTTGAAATAAGATTATGAGGGTGAGGGCATAAAGCCCTCTTGTTAAAACTTTCAATTAACTGCCTAACCAACGTAGAGATGATTTGGAGTTACAACAGCCCAAAGAGTATATGCGGCCATAATTACAAGGCCCCAAGAAATAATTTTTTCCATTCTAAACTCCTTACTTCACATCAACAACATGCTTAGCATTTTCAGTACTAAACATCTTAATTGATTTTTCATCTTTTATTTTATAAAAGTTTTCAGCATTTGCATGTTGTACGCTTAAGGCATTCACAGTTAAAAAAACCAATATGCTGAGCAATAAAACAGTTGCAATCAGCATTCCTGTAACACCGTCAAGAGCAAAAACACTTCTATTTTCATTCATGCTATTCTCCTTCACTCAAGCTCATTACATATGCTGCAATTGCTTCTTTTTGTTTAGGGTTCAATCTGTCCATTGCAGGCATTTTTCCGATTGCACCTTTTTTACCATAGTCTAATACATTGATAATAAGCTGTTGGTTCCAAGTAGCGATATCCGGAGCAACATATGCCATACCTTTTCCGTCAGGACCATGACATGCAGCACAGACATTCGCGAACACTTTTGCCCCTGCGCTGTTTGTATCTTTTAATCCGCCGGCAACATAGTCAGCCACTTCATCAATCTCTTTGTCTGTAATCAATGCACCGGTTGCCGCATTGAAAAGACCGTTACGATCCGGCATTGGCATCTCTGTTCCTAACAGTTTGTTATTAGAACCGTGATTAATTACATACTTCACACTTTTAGCAGATATTCTTTTGTTTAAATCTGCTGCATCAACTTCATTGTTACCATCCGCATTGAGACCGTGACAGGCAACACACTCAACCAAATAGACGGATTCACCCATATTTACAAGTTGTTCGCCCTTGATATTTGCATATTTCTTGGCAAACTCGGCATCTTTTTCTTTTACTTCTTCATTGTACTGACCGATTTGAGAAAAGGCATTCACCGGATACCCGATTGTAAAATACCACATACCCCAAATCATCGTACCTAAAAACATAATTGCCCAACCAAAAGGTACCGGGTTTTTATATTCACCTATGTTGTCCCATGATTCATCTGCCAATTCACCGCTTGCCTGATCAACCTGCATTTGACGCACATACTTGATTACAACAAATACTGTAATTATTACAAGTGCAACAGCTCCTGCAATAGCAAGCATATTGACGATATCATCATTGAGACCGCCTTTTTGGTATCCAACCGTTGCATATGTTGCACCCAACATTGCAATTGTTATGATAATTCCCCAAAGATAAAGCTTATTCATATATCTCTCCTATTTTTCTTCTGTCTTTGATACAGGTTTTACCGGAGTATCGCCTATATCATCCTTCAGTGCCATATTACTATAGTGTTCATAATCAACTCCGCTGGAATCTTTTCTTTTTGTATAAAGATGGTAGACATAAGAGTATGTTGCCACTACTAAAAACACTACCAAAAAGAAATACGCATACGCTGCAAATTCATTAAAGTCCACTATATACACCTTTGCTATTTCAGACTGTTTAAGTATGCAATCAGTGCCACTATTTCAGGTATTTCACCACGTGCTACTGCATCTTTAACGTCTTGATCTTTCATTTTTGCCGTAATCTCTTTTGCTTCTTCTAATGCCATTTTATGTGCATCAGCAACTGAGCCAGCCATTTTTACAACTGTAGTTGATCCGTCTTTCATAGGAACAGGTTTGTTGTATGGTACACCAAAGAACTGTGCATTTGTTAACTGTGTCGCATATGCTGTATCTATATCTGCACTGTTTTTGTACAACCACGGATACCCCGGCATAATACTTGACGGCATAACAGATTTCGGATCTTTCATGTGGTTTTCATGCCACTCGGTAGTTCTGTAGTTTCCTACTCTGTGTAAATCCGGACCTGTTCTTTTTGAACCCCAAAGGAACGGTCTGTCATATGCGTACTCTCCACTTAAAGAGTAGTGACCGTAACGGTCAGTCTCCGCTTTAAACGGACGAATAAGTTGTGAGTGACAAGCATTACAGCTGTTTTTAATATACACATCACGACCTGCTTGCTCTAAAAGAGTATATGGTTTTGTACCAATTACCGGGCGAGAAGCCTGTGCAAAGTTCGGAACGATTTCAATCAAACCCGCAAACGCGATTACAACAAATACACCTACCGCAAAAAAGAACGGGTGTTTTTCTAACCAATGAAACATAATATAATCCTCCCTTTCTTAAGCGCCCATAGGCGAAGCATTTTGTAATTCAGACTCTTCCACAGGACGAGACGACATAGTTTTATAAATGTTATAAGCAAACATAAAGAAACCGATTAGATATAATAATCCACCTGTACCACGCAGTGCATAGTAAGGGTGTAATACATCAACTGTATCCATAAATGAATACGCCAGGTTACCGAATTCATCATGTGCACGCCACATCATACCCTGTGTAATACCTGCAATCCACATAGAAGTAAAGTATAAAACGATACCTAATGTTTGAATCCAGAATTGTGCAGCCATAAGGCTTTTTGAGTATAACTCACGTTTAAATACACGAGGAGCCATATGATAAAGCGCTGCAATAATCATAAAGCCGACCCAACCAAGTGTACCGTCATGTACGTGACCGACAATCCAGTCAGTAAAGTGCGCGATAGCATTCACCGATTTAATCGCCTGGATAGGACCTTCCAATGTTGAGAACATATAGAATGTTGAAGCAAGAACCATAAACTTGATCAATGGAGATGCCGCAACCTGTTGCCATTCACCCTTCATTGTCAAAAGCATATTGATCGCTGAACCCCATGACGGTAAAATCAGAATTACCGAGAAAACAGAACCCATAGTCTGCATCCAGTCAGGAACAGTTGAGTAAAGAAGGTGGTGACCGCCTGCCCAAAGATATACAAACATCAAACCCCAGAATGCGAGTAAAGAGAGTTTATATGAATAAATAGCCTGACCGGACTCTTTTGGTAAAAAGTAGTAAATCATTGCAATAATAGGCACTGTAAATACGAATGCAACCGCATTGTGTCCGTACCACCACTGTACAAGTGCATCATTTGTACCTGCATACATTGAAATAGAATGGTACCATGCACCGATATTTGTCTCACCTGCTGCAGATGTAGCAAGCATTGTAGGTATTTCCATATTGTTAAACAGGTAAAGCATAGCCACACCCAAGAAAGTAGCAATGTAATACCAGATAGAAATATATAATGATTTCTCACGACGAATACCGATAAGACCGAATATACTCACACCCCAGAGTACCCATACTACAACAATGGCAATATCAATAGGCCATTCAAATTCAGCATACTCTTTAGAAGTAGTAATTCCCATAAAAAGTGAAACAACAACTGCTGCCACACCGATTATATATAACCAAAATTGAAGTTTACCGATAAACATCAAAAATTTAGATTCTGCCATAGATACTTTCAGTACCCTCTGACCAACATAATACCAAGTAGCAAAAATACCACTTAACGTAAAACCAAATGCAACTGCATCAGTATGCAATGGACGAAGACGACTAAAGTTTGTATATTCAGCCAAACCAGCACCGAAGATTGTATTCAATCCAGGGAATGCAAGTTCAAATGCAATAAATACACCGATGGTCATGCCAACAATTCCTAAAATAATTGTTGTTAACATAAACATCTTTGCAACCGTATAGTCGTACTCTAATGGACGATTCTCCATATATAGCCTCCTTAAGATTCAAAGCAATTAAGTCCCTTACATGCATAAATACATCTAAAAGACTAATCAACGTTCATATATTAACAATAGATTTGTTTAATCTATCTTAAAAGTGACATAAAAATGACACTTTTTTTAATATCATTCTAAAAGGAAGCAATTAATTGGGAATTATGTGTTTAGTATAAGAAAATTACGTAAAAAGAGAGAGTTTTATCTTTTTATTAAAGATAAAAACTCGCTAAATATATATCTGCTCTCTTTGGGACCGGGAGAAGCTTCCGGATGGTGTTGCACAGAAAATACAGGCGCGTCATTATAAGACAAACCTTCAATCGTTCCGTCAAAAAGGTTTGTATGTGTCACCTCTGCAATTTCTACAATAGTGTCTGGAACATTATAGTTATGGTTTTGGGCTGTAATTTCCACAAGTCCGGTTTTTTCGTTCTTCACAGGATGGTTGCCGCCGTGATGTCCAAATTTCAATTTAAACGTATCATATCCGTGAGCAATTGAAAGCAGTTGGTGTCCCAGACAAATACCAAACATCGGCACTTTTGCATCTATAAGCTTTTTAATCTCTTCTTGCTCACGTTTAAGCACCAGCGGATCACCCGGACCGTTTGATAAAAATACACCGTCAATCAGTTTTGTCTGATATTTTTCTATCAGATCCTCTGCGATAAAATCATTTGGAATTACTTCAACCTCTATACCGGCACTGACAAGTTCATTTAAAATATTACGTTTGACACCAAAATCAACGGCTACAATCTTTGCCTCTGCTTTTGGAGCTTCGTCATACTTGAATGCTCTGTAGGAAAAAGTACTTGCGTTATGTTTATACGGTTCTTTTGTACTGACCTGTTCAATATAGTTTATATCTTCTATACGAGGAGAATTTTCAAGTATTTTTTTCAACTCTTCTTTATCACTTACCTGTGTTGATGCAACCATCATCATCGAACCTTCCGATCGCAACATTTTTGTCAGATAACGTGTGTCAATATCACAAATGCCCATCACGTCATTCTCAACCAAAAAATCATGCAGTGAGTTTTGTGCCCGGAAATTTGAATAACGTCCCTGATATTTTCTAACTATCATTCCTTTTGCATGTGCCTTTGCACTCTCCATATCCTGGTCATTTACACCGACATTCCCGATTTCTGGCATAGTAAATGTTACAAACTGTCCGGCGTATGAAGGATCACTCATAATTTCCTGATACCCGCTCATTGAGGTGTTAAAAACGATTTCACCGACTTCTGTTTTGTCTGCACCAAAACTGTTTGCTTCCAAAAAAGTGCCGTTTTGTAAATATATCCAAGCTTTTTTCAATGAACTCTCCATGCGTTTACTCCATTCCTCTTTTCATTAATTCTTCCCTGTAAAGTTTTTCATGCAAGATGTCAAATTCGTCAGTACCCGGAATAAATTTTCTCTTATATGAACGTATCTTATCCATTACCGCATCTTCAATTTCCGATGCATCCGCTATAAATGATGTAATGGCATTGTAAATAATATTTTTGATACGGTTTTCCGTTACTTCAAAATGAATCAAATCTTCTTCGTAGAGTTCATCAAGAATTTTGTGCGATATATCCGAATACCGCTCTTCATAATCCAAAATCACTCCGTACTCTGGAGCCAGTTTTTTCTTAATCATAAAGAAAAGCTGTCTCTCATCTGCAAGCATAAACTCAATCTCTTCTTCATTGTCCACACAAATCTCATCTACTTTTTTCTCAAGAGCCATCTCCTGTTTGACATTCTCTTCTAAAACTTTTTGTGCCTCTAGTGCGACACTTTCAAGCCCTTTTGTCATTGTAACAGCACCACTTTTGTTTAAATCAACAGCAATTTTATTTGCTATATGGGGAATAGTTTTTAGAGATATTTTCATAGATTCAGCCTGCTTATAAATTAAATTTAAGTATTTTACAATTATTTAGCTAATAGTTGCGTTAACTTTGATGCTTTTTTTGGATCCATTTTGGTTAATATTTTTCCTACTACTTTCGGTTTGAGAGACTGCAAAATGGCCGCTGCTTCTTTTTCGTCCATGTCCGAGAGTACATTTGCCGCAGCCCCTGCTTTCATCTTTGCAAATGTTTGCGATATTTTATTCATCTTTATCGATTTCAGCTCTTTGAGTATTTGCACATCTTTCTCAAGCATTGCTTTTATTTTCTTCTCTTTTTCGCTGATCTGCTCCAGTTTGGCATTTACTTCTTCTTCTTTCAAAGAAAGTTTTGCCTCTTTTTGTTTCAATAACTCTTCAGTAGCCGTTTTCAAGGCATTTAATGCCTGTTTTTGCTCATCTATACGTTCAAGTTCAACCAAAAGTTCATTTTTTCTTTCATTGAATATCTGGGTACATTCAAAAAGTTTGTCACTGTTTTGTATCGAAAAAAGCGAAGAACAGAGAAATGCGGTAAGTAAAAGATATTTCAAGAGGCTTCCTTGCTTTTGTTTGTATAGGTCATCAGAGCAATTTCATCCAAATCTTTTGCCTCTTTTATTTTTATTTTTTTCAATGCTTTTTGTATCTCTTCATACTCTAAATATTTATACTTTTCATACTCTATCATATTTTTTTTCAACACCTCTTTTGCCTGTTCTACTTCGTTTTTTGCATATTGCAGCCATGTCTGATTATGCTGTATCACGGCTCTTTGTGCATCCAAAAGTGCCCTTCCTGCCATAAATTCTGCTATTTTTCCATGTGAGGGGAGAGAGATTTCCTGCAAAAACGCCAGAGAATCTTCCAGCGCTTTTTTTGCTTTTTGCAGGTTTGTGTTTGCCTCTTGCAAAACACGTTCACTCTTTTGCATAATGTTTTTCTTTACATGGACCAAAGAGGTGAAACGTGTTTTCAAAGATACATCCTTATAAAATAATTGTGTCTTCTCTTTCCGGTGATGTAGAAATTATACCGACTTTTGTTTTACTTATCTCTTCAATAAGCTTCACATAATCCTGTGCGGAAGCAGGCAGCTCCTCAAATGTTCGCGCACCCACTGACTTGTCCCAGCCTTTAAACGTTTTGTAAATCGGTGTTACATTTTCCAGATCAATCGGTACATAATCTATAGTCTTGCCTTTATATTCATAGGCAACGCAGACTTTTACCTCATCAAAACCATCCAGCACATCAAGCTTCATCAGAGCAAGTTCATCACAGCCGTTCAAACGGCTTGCATAACGCGTTGCAACTGCATCAAACCAGCCACAGCGGCGTGCGCGTCCTGTTGTTGTACCAAATTCATGTCCCTGCTCACCAAGACGTTTGCCGTCTTCTCCCTTGTCTTCACTCGGAAAAGGTCCGTTGCCTACACGGGTACAGTAGGCTTTGACAATACCTGTCACTTTTCCGATATCTTTGGCATTGAGTCCAAGACCGGTACAGGCTCCTGCACTCACCGTTGAAGAAGAGGTCACATACGGATAGGTTCCATGGTCAATATCGAGCATAGTTCCCTGTGCACCCTCAAGTAAAACGCGTTTGCCCTCACTGTCCAGCGCGCGCCATACCATCTGTGTGGTATCTGTAATAAAAGGCGCCAGTTTTTCTTTGTATCCTTCAAGTTCAGTCAAAAGTTCCTCTTTTTTCGGTGCATGCAGATCCATAACATCAAAAATAGGCTTGTTCTGCTCAAAATAATCCAAAATAGTCTGACACAGTTTTTGAGGATTTAACAATTCCCCCACACGATGTCCGATGCGGTTAATTTTATCAGAGTATGCAGGACCTATTCCTTTTCCTGTTGTTCCGATAGCTTTATCACCTTTAAGCTTCTCTTTTGCCTGATCAATCATTGCATGATACGAAAGATTCAAATGTGCCTTATCTGAAATATACAAACGACCCTCAAGCCCTTCAAACTGCTCCATCTCTTTGATGATTGATGACGGAGACAATACGACGCCGTTTCCTACAACATTCACTGCTTTTGGATTCAAAACACCAGAAGGAATCAGGTGCAGTGCATATTTTACACCGTCAACCCAGATAGTATGCCCGGCATTATGCCCGCCCTGGGAGCGACAAACCATATCATATTCCATTGCAAGTTTATCTACAATCTTCCCTTTTCCTTCATCGCCCCATTGGATTCCTACAATCACATCTGCTTTATTTGTATACATATTTTCTCTTTTCCTCTTTTTTTCTATTGCTCTAAGGCTTCACACAAAGTATCTGTATAAATTGCAAACCCTACAGATGTTAAATCTGAATCTTTATATCTTCCGCCCCGTGCATAGACTTCATTGCCTACTATACATCTGAAAAACAGCTCATCATAATAGAGCATTTTTGCATAATACATTGGTGCCAAAACAGCATTTTCACAGGCAATTTCCGCGCACAGTTCTTTCATCTTCAAGAGTTCTTTTTTAATTGCTTCAGGTACCTTGTGAAGCACATCGTCTATCTGCTCCACATACTGCAGATAAACAAGCTCACTCAGCCATTCGACTTTGAGATTCAAAAACTTGTCAATGTTGATATGTCTGAAATCATCTATAGTCAGTTCATCAAACATTGCAACCAGCAACTCGGGTATTTTAATATTTGAAATCTGCATCAGAGGCTTTACATGTAAGCGTTCAAAAATTTCTATTGCCAGCGTTGCCACACAAGAGAGTTTTTTCTCCCCCATAAATTCCACACCGACCTGATACTGCTCGTTTGTCGGGTAGGTAAACACAGGCTGAATATAGAACCACTTTTTCTGTTTCGTATTGCTTCCGAGTCTTTTTTTTATAATGCGTACAACATCTATTGTCGAGTCCGCACGCAAAGAAAGCGCATTGTTTTTTTCATCATTTATGCGAATCAGTTCTCTTTGATCTGCAATACTTTGATGCTGATGGTAGGAAAAAACAGGAGTTACTATCTCTTCGTAGCCGTTGGCATCAAGAATATCACTTGCAGTTTTTTCTATCTGGCGTTTTATCTTGGCGGATTTGCCAAAATAGAGCTTTGAACCGTTCGGTATTTCATGTTCAAGTATCATTTATATCTCTTTTTTTTCTAATGCGGTTTTAAAGTAGACTTCATTATAGACTTTTGAAGCAATGCCCGCATACTCCAAACGGCCCAAACGGTGTAAAATCAACTCTATCGCATTGACAACCCAGACAGATTCGTAAGGAGCAATAAGCCCCATCTGATTAATTCTGAAAATTTTACCTTTTAAATGGTCCTGCCCGCCGGCTACATTTACCCCATACTCCTCTTTCAAAGCGGAGCGGATTTTTGCCGCATCTTTGTCATCAATGGTTGTCATACTTTTTGCAGGTACTTTCGGATAAGAGTGCAGGCCTATCGCTTCAAGTGCGGCTCTTGTCGCTTTGGCACGTCTTGCGGTGTTGCAATAGAGCACACCGAAACCGCCCTCTTTTTTTATTGTCTCCAGAACTTCCAAAAGCCCGATAACAAGTGTCGTGGCAGCAGTATAGGCTGTTGTGTTCTGACGCTGCTTTTTGATTTCGGACGCAAGATTAAAATAGTAGCCTCTGCCCTCACCGATTTTTTCTATTGCAGCATTTGAAAGGCCTATAATTGCAAGTCCCGGAGGCAGCATAAGTGCTTTTTGACTGCCTGCTATCAACGCATCAATATTTGTCACATCTATACGTTCAACACCGACAGCGGTAATCCCGTCTGCTATAACCATAATATCCGGGTTGATTGCCTTGAGCGCCTCTGCTATCTCTTCCACGGGATGTCTCAGTCCGCCCGCACTTTCAGAAATCTGCACAGCCACAGCATCAATGTCGCTGTTGGATTTTACAGCGGCAACAACATCTTCAACACTGACAGGTGTGTCCCACTCATTTTTTATCTCAATATTTTTGAGTCCGTGTGCTTTGGCAATTTTTCCAAAACGCTCGCCGAATTTTCCTGAATTGACACTTAAAAGTGTGTTTTTACACAGGTTGACTACTGTTGCTTCCATAGCGCCTGTTCCGCTTGATGCAATCATAACAACTTCATCAGTAGCAAAAAGTTCAAAAAGATGTTCGCGTGTTTTTTCAAAAATAGCTTCAAATTCAGGGGTGCGATGGTGCATTGTCTCATCAGCCATGGCATTTCTAACATTTTGCGGTACTGGTGTAGGACCGGGTGTAAAAAGTAACATATGTAATTTCCTGTGAGTTTTAGGTTGTTTAAAAATAAAACCTCGTATTATATCGAAATAAGTTTAAATTTTAAAAAAGAAGGTTCTTTCATGACATTGTCCGACTCTGTTTTACTAGGTATAATTGAAGGTTTTACCGAATTTCTTCCCATATCTTCAACCGGTCATCTGATTGTAGCGAGTCAATTTTTGGGCATAGACCAGACAAATGTTACCAAAGCGTATGAAGTCATCATCCAGTTTGCAGCCATTTTGGCTGTTGTCCTCAACTACAGAGAAAAATTTACATTCAAACATATTTCTTTATGGACAAAAGTTTTGCTTGCCTTTTTGCCTATCGGTATTGTCGGTTTCATTTTTTCACACCAGATCAAAGCACTTTTCAGTATCAATATTGTTGCGATTATGTTTATCATAGGCGGAATTATATTTTTAATTGTCGAAAAGTTTTATATTCCCAAAGAAAAAAAACTTACAGAAGATGTCGAAGATGTTACACTCAGACAGTCTTTGTGGATCGGTATTGCGCAGATTTTTGCACTCATCCCCGGAACTTCACGTGCGGGAGCTACCATTATCGGAGCACTTTTAGTCGGTTTGGACAGAAAAGCCAGTGCGGAGTTTAGTTTTTTGCTTGCTTTTCCTGTAATGGGTGCTGTCAGCGGATACGACCTGCTTAAACATTACCATGAATTTTCCTCTGCAAACATCGAGGCATTGGCTGTCGGTTTTTTTGTTGCTTTTGTTGTTGCCTATCTGACAATCAAGCTCTTTTTGAAATTTTTGGAAAAATTCACCTTTGTTGCCTTTGGTGTATACAGAATTCTTTTTGGTGTGATACTTTTAACGCTATTTAACTAATGGCACACTTTTTGCTGAGTCTCTCCTGTTAGACATTTTAAATCTACAAGGAGATATCATGCAAAGAATCAGCAGATACAGCGATCACTTACATGTATTACTCAGCAAATTAGAAAAAACCTTCTATCTGGCAAGCCGTAAGTTCTTATAGACTTTTTAAAATTTTACCCGCCAGTTTTAAAGCCTGGGAACGGTGAGAAAGCTCTTTTTTGACTTTTTCATCCAACTCTCCCAGTGTTTTTTCATAGCCGAGCGGTACAAACATCGGGTCATATCCAAAACCGCCTTCCCCTTTTGCCTCAGTCAAAGCCTCTCCGTGCATCCATCCGTGTACTGTTTTTTCAATCCCTTTTGTCACAATGGCAATGGCTGCCGTATAGTGTGCAGGAGAGCTCGTCACACCTTTTACTTTGATATCCTGCATAAGCTTTTGCAGATTCTCTTTGTCATCTGCCCCTTCTCCTCCGTATCTGGCACTGAAAATTCCCGGTGCCCCTCCGAGTACATCCACACTTATGCCACTGTCATCAGCCAGTACAATTGCATTTTCATCACCCAGGGCCTTGTAAACCGCACGCGCTTTAATCAGTGCATTCTCCTGAAATGTATCGGCATCTTCTATGATTTCAAAAGCATCGATTAAATCTGTATAGGGCACTACTTCATATTCACTGCAAAGTTCTTTGATCTCTCTGACTTTTCCCTTGTTTGATGTTGCTAAAACCAGTTTTTTCAATTTCTTTCCTTAAATTATCTTTTAAATTATATTATTTATCTTTTGCAAATCAATTATAAATAATAGTTGCTCTATAATTACAAAATTATACACTAAAACAAAAGGATTTTTATGTTCAAAAAAGTTTTACCGCTCTCCAGTATTCTTTTTCTCAGATTTTTAGGACTTTTTCTCGTTTTACCGGTTCTTTCCGTTTATGCTCTTGACCTGGAAGGGGCCACGCCTTTTCTTGTCGGTGTTGTTGTCGGTGGCTATGCCCTGACACAGGCTGTTTTTCAGGTTCCTTTTGGAAGCATGAGTGACAAAATCGGAAGAAAACCGACGATACTCTTCGGTCTGCTCATCTTTTTGGTCGGTTCACTCATCTGTGCCTACTCAACAGATATATATACCTTGATGATTGGACGCTTTTTACAAGGTGCAGGCGCTATCGGTTCTGTTGTCACTGCTATGATTGCCGACCTGGTTGAAGAGAAGCAGCGTGGTCATGCAATGGCAATCATGGGCGGTTTTATCGCTATGAGTTTTGCCGCTGCTATGGCACTCGGTCCGGTTATTGCCGCAGAATTCGGCATCAGTGTTATCTTTGTTATTACGGCAATTTTATCACTTGTTGCTATTGTTATTCTGTTTACAAAGGTACCGACACCGCCAAAGATAAAACACATCTACCACGGAAAAACCAAAACAGCAGACATTTTAAAAGATCCGAATCTCTTAAGTATGATTATCATCAATGCAATGCAAAAAGGTCTGATGACTGCCGCGTTTGTCATCATTCCCGTCTTCTTGACCAAGCCGGAATACGGTTTTGGCTGGGAAAAGAGTGATCTGTGGATGGTCTATGTACCTGCCATGATTGCAGGACTTGTTGCGATGGGACCGGCTGCTGTATTTGGAGAAAAAAGAAATATTCCAAAACAGATCTTTTTACTCTCTATCGTGCTGTTTATCGCTTCCTTTGTGATGATGGGAACAACCTCATCGAGTGCTGTTTTTGTCACTGCCGTTATCTTCTTTTTTGTGGCCTTTAACATGATGGAACCGCTTGTGCAGTCTATGATCAGCAAGTTTGCAAAAGTACACCAGAAGGGTGCCGCTCTAGGGATTGCAAACTCTGCGGCATATTTTGCAACCTTTTTGGGCGGTACCTTTGCAGGACTCTATCTTGATGCCAGTTCCAGAGAGACTTTGGGACTTACCATCGGTGCCATTGGTCTTTTATGGCTTATATGGACACTCTTGAAGATGAAAAATCCTACAAGATATTCTCATTTGATTATTCCCCAGAATGAAGTGGACTTTGATAAACTCAATGCCCTGGAAAGCGAACATATTGCGGAGTGGTTCATTAATGAAACAGAACATGTCGTCGTCATAAAATATGCAACGGAAAAACTCGAAGAAGAGACACTCAAAGCACAGATAATTAAATAGTACTTGATATATATCATCTTCTAAAGAATAAGAATAAGTTAGAATAATCAAAAAAGGGATTTGCCTATGCGATTATTCTTTCTGTCAGTCACGCTTCTATTGAGCCTGCTGAGTATAACCGGATGCGAAAAAAAGTCTTCTTTGAAAGCCCACGAAGTACATTTTGACCGAGACATGTGTGCACGCTGTGCAATGGTTGTCAGCGACCGGAAAAACACGGTCCAGGTCATCAACCCCTCAAACGGAAAATATTACCCCTTTGATGACATAGGATGTATGGTTCTTTGGTTTCATGATGAGCAGATTCCCTGGAAAGACAAAGCTGTTATCTGGGTAACAGATGCAAAAACAGGAAAATGGATCAATGCAAGAACCGCCTACTATGACACTGAAAACATCACCCCGATGGCATACGGATTTTCTGCTCATGCTTCCAAAAATGCTATAGCCAAAGATCAGGAGATTATAGATTTCAATGAAGTGCTCAGACGTGTCAAAAAGATCGGAAGATAGGTTTTTTGTCCTCCATAATTAAATCCGGCTCTATAAAAGGGGCCAGTTTAAGCAAAAAATCAAGCAGACTCATCACCGGAGCCGCGTAAAAGAACTTGACTTTATGGTTCTCCTGCCACAGCAGATCAGCATGCTGATAAACACGGTAGGGAGTATCACCGATTCCGTCACCGTTTGCATCAAAACCGTCATATCTGTCCCAGTAATTATACTCCACCACATTGGAAGCATCAAAATCGCCTCCGATATCTTTGAGAACATCATCAATATTTCCAAAAAATTTATTATGCACAATTGTGTTGTCTCTGATGGAAGCATGAAAATGCAGTGCTTCGGCATTATAGGCTATTTCATTGTTTTTAAAGAAGCGTTTCATTCCCCGTGCTTTTTCAGCCCCTTGAATATAGATACCTTTGGCATTGTAACGCACACTGTTGCCTGTAAATATAAAATCAGAAACATCTCCTATCATGACACCGATGCCTGCGGCTCCAGTGGAACTGTAAATTTTGTTTGCAAGAATTTTTGTATCTTTTGCCCCCATAAACATCATGCCTACGGAGTTGTACATGTAACGGTTGTGTTGCAATACATTTGCATTGCTTAATTCCAAATATGTTGCAAATCTGTTGTGTGTAAAGGTATTGTCCTGCAAAAGATTGTGGTGTGAGTAGTTCAGGGTTACATCTCTGGTATGGTGGATGCTATTGCCTCTGATGGTATTATAATGGGAATAATAGAGTTTCAGTCCATTTCCGCGAAGGGCAATGTCATTTTTTGCCACTGTAATATCATTATGCAGAATGAAACTCTGCTCTACTCTGTCCATGTCAATTCCATATAAAACATTTTGCACTCTGCAATTGCTGATCTCGCAATGTTTTACCTGTTTCAGGGCAACAGCAGCATCAATTTTTTGCATATTTTTTCCGCTGTTGCTGATAAGAAGATTTTTTAGACAGACTCGGGAACTGTGTATAGTGATGACCGAAGCATTTCCATCGCCCCTAATTTCGACATTTTCCCCGATTCCAACAAGTGTAACAGGTTTGTCAATGACAAGATTGCCATAATATATGCCGTTATGCAGCTTGATGACAGCATCTGGTTTGGCTTTGTTCAGAGCATCCTGCAAAGGATTTGCAAACAAAGAAGAGACAAAAGCCAGGAAAAATATACTAATAAAATTTATGAATCTCTTCCATAATGTTTGCAAACTCTATACTCTCGCCTTTTTCTTTTAAAAATGCAACAAGGTACTTTTCACTTGCGGCAATTCCCTCTTTTTTTTCAATTTCCAAAAGTTTGGCATACAGATCTGCCAAAATCTCTATCACATGCCTTGAAATTTTTTTTCGTGAGGCATGGTAGCCTATAATTTTCCCCGTGTCTGTGTCTTTTCTGATTTCAAACTCGGTAAATATCCAATAATACCGCCCGTCTTTTGCCAAATTTTTCACAACGGCATTAATGTTTTTTCCCTGCTGAATAGTCTCCCATAAAAGTTTAAAGACCACTTTTGGCATATCAGGATGGCGGACAATACTGTGAGGCTGTCCTATGAGTTCTTCTTGTGTATATCCTGAAACTTCCTGAAAATAGTCATTGGCAAAAGTAATCCTGCCTTTTTCATCTGTCTCACTGACAATATATCTTTTTGGATCCAGTACAATCTCTTCGTCTTTTGGTATGGGTTTTTTCATTTTTCTCTCCTACAGGCTGTCGTTGAGCCAGTTAATAAGTCCTCTGTTAATCTCTCTAAAACCTAAAATGCGTTTTCCTTTGTGCCTTTTTGCAAACTCTTCCGCTCTTTTGTACGAGTCAAAAGGTATGAGATCATCACCCGAAGGAGAGATCGTATCGCTTCCGTACACATAAAAAGCCCCCTTGGCTTTGATAGGTTCTGCCGTTGCAAAATCAGTCACATAAATGTTTTTGAAATCACTCTCGTGTCTGATATTGTATTCCGGCCATGCGGCAGGTCTGAAATAAAATTCAAACATGGATTTGGGAGAAACAAAAAATATTTTCTTTCCGTTTGCCAGTTCTATCTTCGCGACCCATGTCGGATATTTGTAGACTTTCATCTGTCTTATCAACCCTGTCGTATTTTTGTCATAATTCATCTCATACGAGAACAACAGCGTTGCAAACAGGACCATACTCATAATTTTTTTCATAACAGCTCCTAGACCAAATCTTTTTTCTCAAATATTTTATATCCGAGATACGCAAACCCAATCCCCAAAACAAGAGGATACCCAATCGCAAGCAGCACAAAAGTTGTCTGACTTACAGAGTCAAGTATATAATAGGCAACCGGACCCATCACTGTCAACTGTGGATCAAACAGTGATATGGCTGCCACCCGGAAAATCTCCATAGGGTTTAACAGCGCTATGGTGATAATCAAACCTTCACTAAAACGTTCCTGCATCATCAGTGAAATAAGAGCAATGTCTATAAATGCCAGTAAAAATATCCAGATAAAAAAGGCAATGCCCAAAGCCACTTCGGACGACTTTACAAAAGAGGAGATAAAAAAGGCAATACCCAGAAATGTGGCACTCATCGCAAACAAAAGTCCGGTATACAAAAAGAAAATACCCCAGGGAATTTCGGTTCCCTTAAAAGCACCGTAGACAACGGCAATCACCATCGCAAAAACAACAGGCAGATAGACGGTAATAAACCGCCCGATAATCTTCCCCCAGTAATACTGTTTCAAAGAGATAGGAAAAGAGAGCATATACTCCAAAATATGACTGTCTCTGTCCCCCGAAATTGAACGAACCGTCGTAATCAAAATAAATATAGGCAAAATAACAATTGTTATCTGAATATACATTAACAGCAGACGGCTCAGCCCGCTAAAACCCATCACCTGCGATTCGGTAACACCTGCAATAAAAAACAGAGCAATCAGCCCGCCAAACACAAGCGAATAGACTAAAAACCATTTCGCCCGGATTGACTCTTTTAAGTCCAGGTATGCAATTAAATATAAATTTTTCATTTAAAATCTCTCATCTGATACAATTTTTCCCATATCCATATAGATCTGCCTGTTGACCAACTCCTGTACCTCTTCAAGCCTGTGCGTTACAAAGAGCAAAACCTTCTCCTGCTCGTTTTGCCTGAGCAGTCTGTAAAAATCATCTCTGGCTTTTGGATCAAGGTTTGCCGTCGGTTCATCATAAATGATAATGTCACTCTTTTTTGCCAAAGAGATTGCGATAAGAAGCTTCTGTTTCATTCCTCCGCTGAGCTTGAAAAATGATTTGTTCAAATTGGCATTTATGTCGAGTTTCATTTCATTCGCATAATGTTTCACCAACTCTTTGTCCACCTCGGCACTCACACAGACATACTGAATCAGTTCCTCAATACTGAGCTTGATAGGCGGCGGAAGCTGCGGCACAAAACTGATATGAGATAAAACATCGACTCTCTTTTTTACAGGATTCAACCCGTTAATCAGCACCTCTCCGGTATCAGGATGGTAGTACCCCAAAATCGAACGAATGAGTGTTGTTTTTCCTGCACCGTTTGCGCCCATAAGTGCTATGGACTCGTTTTTTCTAAATTCACAGCTGACATTGTCAAGAGAAATGTTCTGTCCGAATTTTTTTGTTACATGGGATATCTGAATCATAATTTACACCAAACTTTTTAATCGAAAATCGAAATTGAGCGCATCTTCATGGCAAACATCTATGCATCTTCCGCATAAAGTACAGTCCGCACCCGTAATGTACTCTCTTGTGATGCCCTCTTCTTCTCTTTGTTTGTCATATTTTGCTTTTGTAATTTCCAAAACCTGATTTTCAAAACAGACATCATGGCAGACCATACAGTGATCACAGTTGTCATTCCATTCAACACGCAATGCGGAGACTTTTCCTATCATGCCGTAGGTTGTGCCTATCGGACAGATATATGTACACCAGGCCCGGCGTGAAAAAAAGACCTCAAAAGCAAGCACCACCAAAACCCAGACGAGTGCCAGACTCCAGCCGTACGCAATTGCACGGGAGAGTATTCCCACAACATTAAAGGTTTCAAAAACAAGATAGCCGCTTGTAAATGAGAGTATAAGAAAAATTACCCAAAAAGCATAACGGATTCGATGGTCAAACCTTCTCTCTTTTATAATTTTTTTGTGCACCAGCGTATCATGCCACTTTTCACCTATTTCACTCAATATTCCATACGGACAGACCCAGGCACAATAGCTCCTGCCCCCAACCAAAATATAAAAAAGTACAATTGTACTGACACCGATAATGATGTTTATATGCAAATGGTGTTCTGCCATCAACATCTCTAAAGTTGTAAAAGGATCAATCAGATGAAAGCCTAAAAAACGTGAACCGTTTAATGTTCCTTCGAGCATTTGAATATCCACAGCAAAAGATAAAAAGAACATCAGATGAATTACTATAACAAGAATCCATCTTTTGGCTCTGTAGCTCAGAACCTTTTTTCCCTCTTTTGTCGTGTTGTAGAATGTTGACCAGAAAGTTGTTCTTTTTATCGTCTCTCTATTATGATACTTATCCATTTTTATTCCTGTTTCACTGCTTGTGCTCTTGCCGGAAACTCACCTATTTCATTGGCAAACCTGCGTAAATCCTCTTGTGTCATATGAATTAAAAGCCCTTTCATCACCAGGTTTTCTTTTCTTCCCGATTTAAAGTCTTCAAGTTTTTTATAAATTGTCTCTGCACTTTGTCCAAAGAGCTTCGGTCCCATCAGTTTTTTTCCATACTGCATACCGCTGCCGTCTACACCGTGACAGGAAGCACATTTGCTTTTGTATGCATCACTTACTTTAAAACCTGCAACATTGCCGGCCTTTTCCCGCAGTGCGCTTAATGCTTCGTTCTCTTTTTCTCTGTCACTCTTTTCCTGCGGTTGGCTCTCTTGTACAGCAGCTGTTCTGCTGCCGATATCTGCAATAATTTTTCCGTGTTCGCCTCCGTTGTATGCCCCTCCGTTCATAGCCGTCCATGCCATCAGCCCAAAAATCACCAAGGTTAAAATGCCTACTGTTATATTTTTCATTCTCTGCCCCTCATCTTGTTAATCTCTTTGTTAAAGGCATATATTTCATCTGCCATAGCTCTAATCTGTTCGTCACTCATCATCTGAATAAGGTCATTCATCAAAGGATTGGACTTCTTCCCGGTTTTAAAATCCTGAATTCTATTATATATATAGTCCGCTTTTCTCTCCAGGAGCGACGGTCCGATAACCCCGTTTGCATAATCATTGTGACAAGGTGCACACCTGACAATAAAGTTTTTGCTTAGTTTTTTTACCAGCATCGTGACCTGAATCTGTTCATAGGGGCTGCGTACATGTAAATTGGCATCAATATCTGTGCGTTTTTTTGTATTGACTTCCTGCACACTCTCTTTCTCTCCGTAATCATAATAAAACGAGTTATTCTGTGTTTTTCCATTCTCCTGCCTGGCAACTTTCACCGCATGCGCATTTTTATTTTCAACTATTTCAATCTTTGGACTGCTCTTTTGATTTTTAGCAGACACAGATTGCTCTTTTTGTGTTCTGTCCTCTTTTGAGTCACTGCATGCGCTTAAAAGTGTCAGCAAGACCAACGACGAAGTAAGAACAAAACCCTTCATACTCTTTTTTCTTTTATCTGTTTTCATGGGATTTCCTATGTTGTTTTTTCATAATACTGCTCGTATGTTACTCTTGGTTTGACGATTATCGACGGTTTTTGCGTCGGGCAGACCTCCTGACAGGCTCCGCATCCTATACACCCGTCATATATTTCGGGACGCTTCCCTCCCTGCGCATCCGGAACCATGGCGATGGCACTTAAAGGATTGGGAACCGGGCACATATCGGCACACAGAGTACACTCTTTCCCCTCGTACCCGTCAAATTTTTCAAGAAGCTGCAACTCCTGACTTGTCACATTGTTGACAGAGGCGGTAAAGGCTTTCATCTTGTCATTGTAGCCTTTTGGTACCGGAGTATTTGTCATTGCCAGACAGGTATCCGGAAATTCCAGTACGGCAACTCCCATCTGAATATCTTCGGGTTTTGAGCAACTGTGGTCCAAAGCACCACTTGGACAGGCCAGCACACAGGGAACGGCATCACAGGCATAGCATCCTCGGATATTTGCATCTATGTAAGGCGTCCCCTCGCCTGCTCCCTTAGTAATATCTGCCAGTTCTATAGAGTGGTACGGGCATACCTGCAGACACTGCCCGCATTTAATACATAAACCTAAAAACTCTTTTTCAGGAACCGCCCCCGGCGGACGAAGCCGATTTTCTTTTGCCTGTAAATACGGGCTAAAAACAATACCGCCTCCAAGAACCAGTCCCAAAACACCCAATGTAGAGTATTTTATAAATTCTCTTCTGTCTGTTTTTACTTGCTTTGCCATAGTGTTCCTTTTTTGTTAACTTGAGTCATAATGGTTTTACCACTCTAGGTTTTTTGTCTTCCATCAAAAAAAGCGGTTTCGTAAAAGGTGCTAGTTTTGCCAAAAAATTAAGAAGTGAGATAACCGGTGAAGCATAAAAAAACTTCACATTAGAGTTATAAACCCATAGTTGGTCAGCATACTGATACACTTTGTGCGGTGTATCGCCTATGCCGTCGTGATTTTTATCAAAACCTTCATATTTGTCCCAGTAATTTCCCGATATCTCATTTTCGTTTGTCTTGCTGCCTCTGCTGTCATTGACGATATCCTCTATATTTCCCTGTATGATATTGTTTTTAATAATATTATTCTCACTGAGCGAGTGAAAATGCATTGCTTCTGCATTGTACAAAATCTTATTGTCCACTATTGTATTGTGTGTTCCAGGCTCAAAAGGGGATCTGTCTATATAAAGTCCCTGCGCACAGTAGATGACAGTATTGTCTTTTATCGTAAAATTGGAGGCATCTTTTAAGCCTATGCCCATTCCTGTGGCACCCTGAGAGCTTTTAATCACATTGCCCACGGCTATGGAGTCTTGCGAATACATAAAAAATATACCCACAGAATTGAGTTCGTAGTAATTGTTTTTTATAATATTTTTCCCCGCATACATAAAATGCAAAGAGTATCTGCCGTCTTTTCCAAAGTTCTCCTCAATCAGATTTCCGTGAGAATACCAGACAACCATATCCCGTGATTTGATCAGTCTGTTGCCCCGGACAATATTGTCATTGGAATACCACAGCTTTAAGCCATCTCCTCTGAGTCCCAAAGCAAAAGGTTTTGAACTGATGGTGTTGTTTTGGATGATAGAGTTGTTGACCATTTGCAGATCGATGCCAAACAGACAGTTTTTGATTGTACAGTTGCTTATCTCGCACTGTTTGGACTCACTCATTGCAATGGCTGCATCAACATTTTCATGTCTGTCTCCACTGTTGACGATTGTTAAATTTCTCAATGTCACATAGGAGCTTTTGCTTGTTATAACCGTCCCGTTGTTTTCTCCGTCTATAATTACTCCCTCTTCCTGCCCTATAATAGAGAGCGGTTTGTTAATGACAACAGATCCTTTGTATATACCTTTTGGAAGTTTCAGAATTGAGCCTGCAGGAGCTTTGTCTATAGCCTCTTGCAGAATATTTGCATTTAATCCGTTACAATACAAAAGCAATACAAATATTCTTAGAAGCATTTTATTTCTCTTCCATCTCTTTAAAAGCTTTCTGTTTTGCAAAGAAAGCTAAAATACTGAAAAAACTGATAAGCAACAGCATGTAAAAGCCGATGGTTGGGTAGGAGTGTGTCGTAAACTGCGCTATTTTTCCGTCACCAAAAACAGTCGGCATAAAAGGTTTGATTTTAAAAGCGCCCCAGTCATGCAGACTGTGACCAAAATGGTACAGCCAGTAGGAGTAGTCCGCTATAAATATAAGCGGCAATGCGGCAGGAATCAGCATAATATAGTTAAAGATTTTTTTATCATAGGCTATAAACAAAATAATTCCCAAAGAAAGAAATAAAAGAGCATAAATTCCGATTGCACGTTCTATATGACCGCCTGCCCACATAGGGTCCATACCCACATAGTGGTTGATTGTGTTCATTTCATGTACTTCTCCGCTGTATCCGTCAAAATGAAAAAAGACAGGTATTCCCTCCGGAAACGCCTCTTTCGGATAATTTGGAGCTTCGAGAGAAACCGCCCAGATAGGCAGAGATGCCGGACCGATTTCAGCCCCTTCTTCTATCATCTTCTCTAAATTGTTACGGGCGTCTTTGGGTGTTGCAACGCTTTTATATCTTCCTTTGTTGTATAGATTCCATACACTTTTACTGACCGATGAGACTTCATTTGCCTTTCCTTCTTCTATCTTATTCAAGGTTCCATGAAAAGCTATCATTGGCAGTGTAAATGAAAATGTTAAAATCAGTAAAGCTATTGTGGCAAATATTTTCGCTTTTATGAGACTTGGATGCATATTTTATTCCTTTCCATACGCTTTTGTATATATTTATAAGTGATTATAAACTTAAATATAGACTTAGTTAATTGTATCTAATTGTTTGGGGTAAATTTAATGATATATATCAATTTTTCATTGTGGAGGAGGAAAAAAGTATTCCTCCTCCCTGTTGACATACTGTTGTGTTTAGAACAGATTTGCATTCTCATCGACCCATTTCAGGTATTCAATGATATTTTTGACTTCTTTTTCACTCATATGCTGATTTGGCATTTTTAGATTAAAATAATCTATCATGCTTTTCACATACGGATCATTATATTTTGAAGCAGGGTTCATGATAAAATCTTTTACCCATTTTTCAGCATTTTCATGACGGAGTAAAACACCTGTGAGGTCTGGTCCCGAAGATACTTTACCGATAACATGACAACCGCCACATCCGCCTTCGCCAAATGCCCGTTCACCCGCCGCCGCCGCAGGAGACTGTTTTGTTGCAACTTTTTTTACCAACAGATCTTTGGCACGGATACCGACATCTGCCGTCTTGACCATATACTGCCAAATCATATTTTCAAAAAGAATTGCTTTTTCGTAATCACCTTTTTTGACTGCTTCGTCAGCTTTTTTCTTCTGCTCAGCAATTTTTCCGTACTGGTCAAGCGCATCTTCTACAAGTGCTTTGACTGTAGGATATTTTTCGTAATGGTTTTCCTTTAAAAATTTCACAACGGACTGAATAACCGCATCTGTTGCATTGTTCACAGCTACAGTTTTTTCATACTCCGCTTTCAACTCGGCTTTAGACATTTTTTTCATCTTAAGTTTTTGTGCGCTGACATATTTCTTGTTTGGATCTTTGACCATCAAATAACCCATCATTTCTAAGTGAAGGGCAGAACAAAACTCTGTACAGTAGTAAGGGAAGACACCCTCTCTGTCCGCTTTGAATTTAAGTTCTACAGTCTCTCCAGGTTCTAATGATCCGTGCACATTGTAGTTATCCACTGTAAAACCGTGTGTCTCATCTTCTGCTCTTTCAAGATTTGTCAGATAAAAGATTACAGTATCTCCTTTGTTCACAGTAACCCGTTCAGGATTAATATGCGAACGCACCAATGTACCGTAAATATATACTTTATTGCCTTTTCTTACAATTCTTTCCTGTCCTGCAAGCGTTTTTCCTACATGCATTTTACCCGTTTTCGGATTTGTACCCATTTTGTAGCGTACTTCAGGATGCAGTTTACTCGCACGAATTGCAACAGCCTGGTGCGGTTCACCCAATGGAATCGGCATATCATACAAAAGATCCATTTTCTTTCCACGAATATCAATCAACTGATGATTTTGCGGATGCAAAGGACCAACCGGATTAAATCTGTCAATAGCAAGTTTGTTTAAAGAAATAACATACTCTCCCTGCGGATCAGCCGATTTTCCTTCCATACTACACAGGTGACCGACGTTATAATGGACATTCACCTTATCAAGCACTTTCAATGTTTTGTAGTTCCATTTCACAATTTGTGAATCCACATACAGCGATGTATAAATTTCACCGTTTTTCCAGTCTTTACCATACTGGTTGTGCAATGGTCCCAGTCCCAGCTCAACTTGACCGTGTAAAGATTTTTTCATATCCAGAATAGGAATCCCGTAAGGATCTTTTCCCGCATATTCATGGTTATCAATCAATTTTTTGATTTTACTCCATTTAAAAACAGAAGCATGTGTATCAAGTTTTCCACAGATAGTGATGTATTCACCATCAGGAGAGACATCAACACCATGCGGAGATTTTGGTTCAGGAATCAAAAAAAGCGCATTATTTGCAACGGCTACACTCATAGGAATAACTTTCATTCCGTTGACAACTTTTACATTTTTTTTGTTTTTTGAGAGTTGATAGAGCTTTTTCCAATTGTATACATGTAAAAAGTCAGTATCATTTCTACTCATCCCTGCCTCAAACGGTGGCATTCCGACTTCTATACCGCCTGTGTACATCTCTGTATTGAAAGAGTTTGTAAAACCCCATCCAAAAGAGGCGCCTTTTCCTGCATCACTCAAATCCTGCATATAAGGAGGCATCTCAATCGTAAATGAATCTTTTGGTTTGATACGACCGATTTTTGGATCAAAACTCCATACAGTCACACCGCCTCGATATGTCTCTTTATACTCTTCTATCGGATGATAGTTATTGTCATACGGCGCAGCGTACTGACATGCTTCTAAAATATGTTTTGAGTTTGGCGTAAAAAAAGAGCCGCCGTGTTCTGATTTGAAAACGGGATTCACAACAATCTGTTTGGTTTCAAAATCGTTTAAATCAATCACAGCCAGACGAGGATTTGCCTTATCGTTGATAATAAGCCATTTTCCGTCATACACTCCTTTTGTCTCAGAGAGTGCCGGGTGGTGTGTGTCTCCCCAGGTGATTGATTTTCCCCGGATTTTTCCCTGTGCCAGGATTTTTTTGGAATCCTCGTCATATCCGTATCCCTGCCATGGTTCCGGCGTAAATACGGCAATATATTTTAATATTTTCATAGATGGAACACCGTAGACAATTATCTGTCCGGACTGTCCACCAGAACTAAATACAATAAATTCATCTCTGCCACCGCTTGGTGTGTATGTTTTTGCAGCATGAATAATATCGCTTTCCGTCAGTCCCCTTGCCTTCATAACTTTTTGCAGTTCACCGCCGATAGCTGCCGATGCAACAGTCGCCATCAGTGAAGTGCCTAAAATAAGTGAAGTCAGCTTACTTAAATGAGTAGCCATTGTATTCTCCTTTTTTTTCATTTTGAGAGATTTTCCCAAATGATAGAAAAATCTTAATACACAAAAGCATCTAATAATTTGACCTTGGTCAAATTATAGAATTAATTTTATTTTTTAAAGTTGTCCAAATGTATTTTCAGAGAATGAAGTTTTTGCAGAGATGTAGTGAGTTCTTCCAAAGATTCAATAAGAATATCCTCCTTTTTTACCAAATTTTTGTCAAGTCTGTTTTCTTCATCCATCACAGCAATTAATTCCAGCAAATCTTCTATACTTTTTTCTGTCTCTTCCAGTGATTTCGAAGCAGCCTGGATGGACTTGCTCGAATTTTCAATTGATTTGTCTATCTTTTGGACAAGAAAATTAAAAGCGTCTGCGGCCTGTGTCACATCAGCAATACTGCTCTTCTCTTCTATCGGCTCCACACCAAGTACCGTTGATTTTTGTACAATTTTTTTAGAAGTACGGAGAAATTTCTGAATAAACCCAAGCAAAGATTTTAACTGGGAAAAAAGGTATAAAAGCAAAAGAAGCAAAACAGCAAACAGTGTAATTTGAATAGTTTTATTTTTATGCTGCAGTGTGTCAAAATATTTTTTATGCATTTTTATCAGTTTGTTAAACTCTACTACAAGTTGCAGGTTTGTATCATAGATATCTTTGACCAGTTTATCAATAACAATGTTTGTATAGCCGTTTTGTACCCGGGAGGCATCTCTGAATTTTTGCACAAGCAGATAAAAATTATTCCACAGGGAAATAATTTTTTCTGATTCCTGTTTGATGTCTTTTGAAAATATCTTATCGAGTATCTCATCCTTGTTGTTCATATTCTCAACAAAAGACTGTATATATTTGTTTAACTCTTCCACTGAAGCATCTTTGTTTTTATACATAAAAAAGATATTTTTCGCAATCTCCTGTGTAAATGCTTTTTGTTCATTAATCACTTTCAAAAGTCTCAAATTTGCTTCATTATACGCAGCAATATGTTTGGAGTACAAGGCAAGCACTATCGAAAGAAAAAAAATCAATGCCCCTAGAAATTTTATTTTAGTCATCAATTTTATCCTTGTATATATTTTGCAAAGCTCTTTGACTGATGATTTTTACCTGCCCGTGTATTATATCAATAATATTATTTCGTTTTAATCTCTTCAGTACACGGGAGAGCGTTGCCGGTTGAATATGCAGCATAAGAGATATCTCATGGCGCTTGAGTTTGTTAAACATTTGCAAATCATCATGAAGCATCATACTGACCTTCGAAACGGCATCAAAGATAAATTCCCGATTGATTAAAGATTGCAACTGGAGTGATCTTTTTACAATTTCCCCCGTAAATTCTTTTTGCAACAGATGTGTTTCTAAAAAATATTTCTTGAATTTTTGATAATTTATACTTAAAACCTGTGAATCTTCAATCAGCTGAATATTTGAAAAAGACCGGAGTTTTTCAGCATCAGTATCCGAAATTTCCGATATCATTGAGTCTGCATATATGTAATGCAACACAACTTCATTATTGTGTTTGTCAATTTTATAGGCTTTTGCCATACCCTCGCACAGAAAAAACAGCTCATTGCACTCTTCATTTTCATACTGAAGCATATACTCTTTTTTATAATGATGCAGGAAGGATATAGATGCGAGTCGCTCAAGGTCTTCCTCTTCCAAAGAGGAAAAAAAATTCTGAGACCGTATAATATTTTTAATCGGCATAAGAGACTTATCGACTGCTTAGATTCGGGCATTTCTCTTGAGTGATTTTAAATCTGAACAAAACTCTGCCTGTTTTTTCACTTTTATAGATATAAAGAGTATCAATTCCGGCAAGCAAAAACTTTTCTGAGGTTTTGCAGACACCTGTTGTGATTGCTTTTTGCATTCTGCTGTGGTCTTCTTTTTGAACAGTTGCATCACTTTTTTTGCCGGTATCAACAACAAATGTATATACCAGTGTGTTCTTGTCATTGATGATGCTTGTGACAGTGGTATATCTGTCAACTTTTTGAGGCAGTGTTTTGGACATCTCTTTTGCCGCGAGTGCGGCTATTTGAATATTTTGTTTTTTCAATTCTTTTAAAGGAAATTCCTGTGTATCCAATTTTGCTGTCCGTGCAGCCAAGAATTGAAAAAAAATGCCAAGCAGTATTACAATAATGTGTATATGTTTCATATCTCTTCCCTTTTTTAGGAAATATTATACACAAGAAAATCCGGTGAAAAGATGATATTTATCAATAAAAACTATGACTCTTTGAGCTGTTGCAGATCAGCCTCATCAAACTCCTGACGCAGGGGAATGACAATACTTACAATAATTAAAATAATACCAAAAACAAAGACACTTAAATTTTCATGCCCGTTAAAATATGAAACCAATGTGGTTTTTCCCAGGCTCTCCCCCATAATACTTTTAAAAAAATCATAATAAAGAGTAAAAACGAGTCCGCCGAATATTCCGCCTATCGCACCGACAAGAACATCTATTCGTCCCTCTGCAATTGAGACAGGTCCTGTTCCCGGACATTTTCCGAGAATTGCCATAGAAATACCAAAAATAGTACCACCTATAACCAAGCCACCCAGAATAATAGGTTTCGGATGATACGAAGCATACCCCGCTTCCACCATAAAATAAAGCCCAATAGATGCCAAACCTATTGCCAAAAAGAGCATTTTAGGCACTACCGTATCTCTGAGCATTGCAAAACCGGCAATTTTCTCAAACTTGTCTACCCTGCTGTACTGAATCAGTACACCAAACACCAGCCCTATCATAAAGACGACAAATACCGAACCGTGCGCTTCATTGGATACGGTCGTGAACATATTTAAAATTCTATCAAACATCATTTGCCTCACTTTTATAAAATATTTTACCGGTAATAATAACACTCAGCAAAACAACTCCGCCAAAAATCATACTGCTGATAGCCGTCTGTGCCATCCCGCTTAAAAAGTGACCACTTGTACATCCGCCTGCCAGACGTGCACCGATTATAAGGAAAAAACCACTGACAAAACTCCAGACAAGCCGCGATATGACTGAAGAGTTTTTATATTTTTTCCAGCCTGTAGGCATAATACTCAAACGAAAAGTTTTTGTGACAAAGACAGAGGTCAAAAAGCCGCCTGTCAACGCACCCAAGAGCATAACACCTTCCCATGCGCCTGCAAAATGAACCTCTTTGAGATAAGGGTATTTTTCGGGACTTAAATCAAAAAGGATCCCTGCAAAATAAGGCACATAAGTTGATGCGCCAAAAGGTCTGTTTGCTCCAAATACCGAAAATGTAAACAGTACCAACAACGCCATTAAAATCCCGGCTAACCACCACGGCATACGTCTAATCATAATAATCCTTATATAATAAATTACATGTAATTATAATACTATTTTTGTTAATTGATTGTTATCTTACTGATAAGAGAAGAAAATAATAAAGCCTTTAGGCTTTATTATGAAGAAAATTGAAAAAGAGTTACTTCTTCGGAACGACATACATATTGTAATAGCGTCCTTCAAATTTTGGAGGTTTTTCCATCACTGCGATGTCTTCAACCATCGGCCAGACCTGCATAAGAACCTCTTTTGCAGCTTCAGGGTGTGCCATTTCACGACCACGCAAAAAGACTCTGAATTTTACATGATAGCCTTTTTCAAGAAACTCTCTTGCATGCTTGACCTTATAGGCAATGTCATTTTCTGCAATTTTTACCGAGAGTTTAATCTCTTTGACAACAATTTTTACCTGATTTTTTCGTTGCTCTTTAAGCTTTTTCTCTTCTTGGTATCTAAACTTGCCATAATCCATGATTTTCGCAACAGGCGGCTTGGCATTTGGAGCAATCAGCACAAGGTCTAAGCCCAATTCATTTGCTTTCGTCATAGCTTCATCAGTAGAGACAACCCCTAAAGATTCGCCTCCATCTACATTACATCTCACCTCTGGAACACGGATGTCATCATTCATGATGACGCGGTCTTTGTTTTTACTCAAAAATTTACCTCATTTATTTTAGTTTGTATAAGCTTCAAGAATTCCTCTTCACTTAAGTTGTACTGCTCTCTAGTTCGTCTGTCACGAATGGCTACAGTTTTGTTTTTAATCTCTTCATCCCCGATGACAACTATCATAGGAACACGGGTTTTTTCTGCAGTTCTGATTCTTTTGTTTAAAGAATCATTCTTCGCATAGATTTCACTATCGGCATTAATATCGATAAGTTTATCTGATAAAAGCTTAGCATATTCTTTATGTGTTTCTGCAACCGGCACAATTGCTACCTGTGTAGGGGCTATAAACATTGGAAATTCCCCGGCATAATGCTCTGTCAAAATCCCGATAAAACGCTCAAATGACCCTAAAATAGCGCGGTGAATCATCACCGGCTGAATTTTGTCATTCTCTTCGCCGTTATACTCCAACTGAAACCGCTCAGGCAGGTTAAAATCAAGTTGAATTGTGCCACACTGCCACTCGCGTCCGATGGCATCGGTGATTTTAATGTCAATTTTTGGACCATAAAAGGCTCCGCCGCCTTCGTCTATCTCATAAGCCAGTTCGTTTTTGTCCATCGCATTTTTGAGTGCCTGTGTAGAAATTTCCCACACCTCATCACTGCCAACCGCTTTTTCAGGTTTTGTCGAAATCATCATTTTGTAGTCAAATTCAAAAGTTGACATAATTTTATCTACAAAATCAACAACTTCGATAATCTGTTCTTCAATCTGATCGGCGCGACAGAAAATATGGGCATCATCCTGGGTAAATTCACGCACACGAAAAAGTCCGTGCAAAGCCCCGCTTGCCTCATGACGATGCACAACACCGTATTCAAAATACTTAATCGGTAAATCACGGTAAGAGTGCAGTTCATCCTCATATACTTTAATATGACCTACGCAGTTCATCGGTTTTACCCCAAACTCCAGTTCATCAATATGGGTAAAGTACATATTCTCACCGTAGTTTTGGTAGTGTCCTGATGTTTTCCATAAATCAGAACGGAGCATTTCAGGACCGCGTACAGGCTCGTATCCGCGTTTTCTGTGTGCTTTAAACAGAAGAGATTCGAGTCTTGCTCTTAAACGTCCGCCTGCAGGCAGCCAGATAGGAAAACCGGCACCGACTTCTTCACGGAAGGTAAAAAGTTTCATCTCGTTGCCAAGCTTACGGTGGTCACGTTTTTCAGCCTCTGCCAGCATTGTCATATGCTCTTTGAGGGCCTCTTTTGTTGCAAATGCTATACCGTATATACGCGTAAGCATTTCATTTTTAGAGTCTCCTCCAAGATAGGCACCTGAGATTTTTGTCAGTTTGAAGTAGCGGATAAGACCGATATTTGGCAGATGTGGTCCACGACAAAGGTCTTCAAACTCCCCCTGTTTGTAAATACTGACCGTATCACTCGGGATTCTTTTCATCACTTCGAGTTTTAAATGGTCATCTTTAAACTTCTCTATCGCTTCTTCTTTGGTGATTTCATATTTTTCTATAGGGTATTTTTTCTTTGCAAAAGAGAGCATCTGCTTCTCAATTTTCTTTAAATCACCCTCACCTATTTCAGCAGATGTTTTAAAGTCATAGTAAAAGCCCTCTTTGACAACAGGTCCCACATAAAATTCAGCATCAGGGTAGAGTGACTTAATAGCCTGAGCCATTAAGTGTGCTGTTGAGTGGCGCAGAACTTCCAAAGATTCAGGAGAGTTATCCAGATGAATCTGTTCTCCTTCAAATCCCAGCTCTTTTGCTGTCTGCGTATCTATAATTTCACCGTCTCTTTTTATAGCAATTTCATTCAAAATATATTTTCCTTTTTATAATTCTGTTTTTAATACAGCGCCGTTTGATGCGTTGGATACCAAAAGCTGATAACGTTTCAACCATTTTGATTTGACTTCATTTTTATAAGGAACATAATGATCTTTTCTTCTTGCCAGCTCTTCACCGTCAACATTTAACTGCAATATATGTCTGTCAACATCAAGTTCTATCTCATCACCGTCTTCTATCAATGCAATCAATCCGCCCTCGGCAGCTTCAGGAGAAACATGCCCGATGGAAGCCCCTTTGGTAGCACCAGAAAAACGCCCGTCTGTAATAAGCGCTACCGTCTCACCAAGGCCCATACCCTGAATAAGTGCCGTAGGCGCCAGCATTTCCTGCATACCCGGACCGCCTTTTGGACCCTCATAGCGAATGACTACAATATTGCCCGGTTTCACTTTATGTGCCATTATTCCGTCTATTGCTTCTTGTTGGGAGTTAAAACAGATTGCTGTTCCTTTAAAGTGTCTCATAGAGTCCACAATACCCGCAGCTTTGATGACGGCACCCTCTGTAGCAAGATTTCCAAAAAGAATTGAAAGCCCTCCCACAGGAGAGTAGGCATTTTCATTTTTATGAATAATATTTGTATCTTTTATCTCGGCATCTTTGATTCTCTCGCCGATAGTTTCACCGGTAACAGTCAAGGCATCAAGTTGCAAAACATCATTGCCTCTGTTGGAAACCTCTTTCATTACCGCATTGACACCACCTGCATCATCTATATCTTTCATATGAACAGTTGTTAATGACGGAGAAATCTTTGCAATGTGCGCTACTTTTTCTGCAATAGCATTAATATTTTCTATTTTAAAATCAACATCTGCCTCTTTGGCAATGGCAAGCATATGCAGGACGGTATTTGAACTTCCGCCCATAGCCATATCTACGGTAAACGCATTATGCACCGCTTTTTCATTCAAAATATTTTTAAAATTGTATTTTTCGTTATTTTCCATTTTTGCAAGCTCGACAATACGTTTTGCCGCTTTTTTCACCATTGCAATCCGCTCAGGTGTCATGGCTAAAACAGTTCCGTTACCAGGCAATGCGATTCCCATCGCCTCACAAAGCGTATTCATTGAGTTTGCTGTAAACATACCCGAACAGCTTCCCCCCGACGGACAGGCTTCGCACTCTATCTCATACAGTTCCTCATCCGTCATATTACCCTCGGCATGCTGACCGACTGCCTCAAATGCAGTTGCAAGGTCAATCGGGGTACCGTCTTTTTTATGTCCCGCAGCCATAGGCCCGCCCGAAACAAAAATAGTAGGCACATTCACACGGAGAGCTCCTATAATCATACCAGGAACAATTTTGTCACAGTTAGGGATACAAATCATCGCATCAAGTTTGTGTGCATTCATAACAGTTTCAATAGAATCCGCAATAATTTCACGTGACGGCAAAGAGTAAAGCATACCGTCATGCCCCATGGCAATACCGTCGTCAACACCGATCGTGTTAAACACAAACGGCACACCGCCTGCTTCACGGATGGCCTCTTTTACAATTTCGCCATATTCATGCAAGAAAAAGTGTCCTGGAATAATGTCAATGTAAGAGTTTGCAATTCCGATAAACGGTTTGTCAAAGTCTTCGTCTTTTAGACCGGTAGCACGCAACAATGAACGGTGAGGCGCTTTATCAAAGCCCTTTTTGATTATATCACTTCTCATAAAAAATCCCTGTATAGTAGTTTACATCTTAAAATATGAATGCGATTATAGCACTTTTTTACTATTTTTCACTAAAAACTCTTTACAAAGTAAAAAAAACAAGATATAATTCCGGCTCACTTACAAATTGTAAACTGAAACTGCGGGAATAGCTCAGTGGTAGAGCACAACCTTGCCAAGGTTGGGGTCGCGAGTTCGAACCTCGTTTCCCGCTCCATTTAATTTAAGATTGTTAAACTGTGATACACTCACGATGATGCCCGGGTGGCGAAATCGGTAGACGCAGGGGACTTAAAATCCCCCGGTAGCAATACTGTGCCGGTTCAAGTCCGGCCCCGGGCACCACTGATAATTAACTGAAACTGGTGCCATCGCCAAGTGGTAAGGCCGCAGCCTGCAAAGCTGCTATCCCCAGTTCAAATCTGGGTGGCACCTCCAGTTTTTAAATCAATTTTTTTAACTACAAATGTGGATCTTTGGCAGAGTTGGTCGAATGCACCGGTCTTGAAAACCGGCGAGGGTCACACCTCCCAGGGTTCGAATCCCTGAGGGTCCACCACTTCTAAACCCCTAAAACAAGCACTTTCACAACATTAAGAAAAAATCAAAAAAACTTTAAGAAATGTATGGTTCCCGAGTTGGTTCCCGACTTTTTTGGAATTGGTAGGAATTTAAAAGCTCCTTATTAAATAAGAGTATAATTACAAAAGCAATAAATAAAATAGGTTTTAGGAAATATTATGACTTTTAATTTAGATCAACAGATAAATAAAAACTTTAGACAAATTCTAAAAAAGTATTTAATAGAAAGTTATAAAGAGGTAGAGGTTATACCTACTAGAGAAGATGCGATTTACAAACAGATAGAAAATTTTAAACCATACGAACTCACCTATAAAATATTTTATCAGATGGCTATTAGAAATGAGAATGCCAAAAGAATAATTTATGCACTAAACTATCTTTACGATGTCATTACTATAGAAAAAAATCAAATAATAATTGATGAAATAAATTGCTCTGCTCAAAATGAAGAGAGACTATATACCATTGTAGGTACCGTTAAACCAAAAGATACTACTAGCAACAAGATATTGATAGGTATAAATGAGTATAAATTTCAATGTATTGAATCTGTCGATGATAACAAATTTAAAATAGAAGTTTTTGTAGATAAAGAGATAAATAACTTAGATTTACATCTAGCTGTAGAATCAGAAAAATATCCAAATGCTTTAGGCTTACCATTAGCAAGTTCTACACTAAAAATACGAAGTACAACAACAGGTATTTCAGAGAAAAGTAAAGAAACGATTATCTCTGTTAAAATAGACAAAGAAAAATACTCTATATCTCCTGATAAAGATGGAAGTTGGATACTAGAGTTAATTAATTCAAAAAAAGTTCTTACCAAAGAAGTTATTCTACAAAAGTACCAGAACTATTTAAACCCAGAAGAGCATCAAATCTATTTGTCCGCAGGTGTTTATTTTATCAACGAACTTATACAAGAACTTGAAACGGAACTAATAGAAAAATATTTAATATATCCTGATAATTATGATGTGAATCATCCCGAAAAAAGTGATATTTTACTTAAAAGAGCTATGCATAATTCGTTAGATATTCAAAGATTGCAAAATGATTCAACATATCAACATGAAAATAAGTATTTTTTTAAACAAGATGATTATGATGGCTATAGTATTCATCAAGGCATATCAGAAGGTGAAGATAGTAGATATAATTTAAGTACGATAAAACAAGATGCGACAAAACAAGTAGTAGATTACAATGTATCAAATTTTCAAATAAATTTAAACTTACCAAAGCATGAGTTAATCTCTTATCTTACAAAAATAAAAGACAACTATGACAATGACCATTCTATTTTATTCTCACCTATGGAACTTCTTGGTAAAGAAGTAGACATTGAACCTGATGAGATTAAAAAAATGAATTCTGTTAAGTGGGCTGATACTTTTTATATTTATGATTATTTTAAAAACAGTATAGAAGAAAATAATACTGATCAAAAAAATGGTATTAAAATAAATCTTACTTTTTATCACAATGACTTAGAAAGTGCCAGTCATGAAGAATTAAGTTTAGAATCTAAAAATATTAAACATATCAAAAATAAATTCCCTAAAAAGAAAAAATCTAATAATAAAGAGTTTTATCTAGAAATTGACGCCATAGGAAACAGATACAAGCTTATGGAAATGCTAATTGAGCAAGAGAAATATAAATCCCTTATTAATTAATCAAATTTGCTGGTATGAACTCTAGTATTTGATTTTGATAATTTTTACTAATATATAAATTTAACTCATTGTATTGATTTTCAGCTAGACCATTAACTATTAAAAAAAATCTTTTCTTAGTTGAAGATGTAGATTTTGACAAGAAGTTTTTAAAGTTTTCCTTTAAATCTGATGATTTGTATAAATCAAGCATAAGTAAACCCGTATTATTATTTATAATAAATTGATAAAAATGTCCATTTCGCTCGTTCATACTATTTTTACAAATATGAACCCACCAAATATTCGCATATGATTTTTTTGCCTTATTCTTCATCTCTATATATGTCTCATTTTCAATATCCTCAATAAACTTTGACTTAAATTTTTGAACATCATCTGAATTTAAGCTCCATCTTTTTAAATAATCCCCTAAGGTGGAAGATGCAATATCTTTTTTAAACTTTTTTTTAATCATCTTTAAGATTAATTTCTTAGTCCAAAAAATAAAGGATGTATCAAATTCGATTGGGGATAAATCAAAAAGATTGCTATATACTTTTTGCTCCATACTTCTATCTAATAGCTTTTTTTCTCCAGTCTTTCTTCCTTTAGGGGTAATTTTTAATCCCTTTTTTTTCCACTTAGATATCGTCACTTCATGTAAACCAAGATTCTGCGCTATTTCTTTATTAGAAATGCCTTTATCCATTAATCTAAATGCTTGTTCTCTAAGTTCTAATAATTTATGCTCATGCAATTTTCTTCCATCTATTTTTTTCATACTAAATTATAACAAGAGATTTCTGACTTACAAATTAACCTATTTAATCGGTGGGTTATACTGAAAAATAAGTATGTGATTTATCTATGTGAAAAATTCTTATAACTGGAATAATTGCACTAATCGGAAACAAACAGAGCTCAAAACTTTGTTTTCGAAATGATAGAAATTGCAATTTCTAAATTTAAATAAGGACTAAAAATGTCAATAAGTTTAGAAGAAATAAATGGTGCAGAATTGTATGCAAACTTAACAAAAAGGTGGCTTAGCCCAGACGAATTATCAAGGGAATATGGATTTTCTAAAAGTACTCAAAGCAAGATGAGGATGGAGTCTAGCCCTAGTAATTTACCCTTTAGTAAAATTGGTAAATACATAAGATACGATCGAATTGCTATTGACAAATGGCTGAAAGAACATCAAGTGCGAGGAGTCTAATATGGAACCAAAAACAATAGATTTAAAAACTTCAATTAACAGTATAACTAAAAAACAAACTACAAGCGATGATGGTATGTTTGATGAAGTAGATACAAATGAAGGTGATGTAAAAAAGAATCTAAATATACTATTGAGGGTTATTCCTTCTTTTACTTCGCATCAATGGGAAGAGATACATAATGCTTTAAACGATGGTATTGTTGGTAAACAAGTGCCCGCTAAAGATTGTTATAGGATTGGTTTTATAAATAAACTCAAAGAGGTTGCTAAAACACATAATATACTTTTTGCAAGAGATGGAAATAAGCTTTATGTGTATAGTGGTGAATACTGGATAAGCATTAGTGAAGAACTTATGAAAGAGTTTCTCCATAAGGCTGCTAGGAAAATGGGAATCCCTCATAGTTTAAGCTACTGTGTAAAATTTATAAAAGGTGTTTATTCACAACTATCAGAATTAGGTTTTTATGAAAAAATGGTTAAAAGTGAAACTACCTATTTAAACCTCTCAAATGGAGCATTGAAAATAGATACAAATGGGGTAGAACTTGTAGATTTTAATCCTAAATACTTTTTAACACATAAGTTGGATTTTACGTATGATACTAATGCAAAAAACCAAAGCTGGTTAGAATTCCTTGATAAAGTTCTTCCAGATAAAGATACTCAAAGGACACTACAACAGGCACTAGGCTATCTCTTCATAAGAGACCTAAAGCTTGAGTTGGTGTTCTTTTTATATGGCATAGGTGCCAATGGAAAGTCAGTTATATTTGAAGTGCTTAAAGGTCTATTAGCTCCAGATATGATGAGTTATTATTCATTAACACATCTAACAAATAAATTAGGCTACCAAGTAGCTGATTTAAATAATAGACTTATTAACTACGGTTCTGATGCATCATTGAAGAGTATCGATCCTGCTGTTTTTAAGCAGTTAGCATCTGGTGAGCCAATAGGAACGCGTCAAATTAGAGAAAAATCATTCACTATGAAAAACTATGCGAAGATGATATTTAATGTCAATAAGCTAGAGGATGGTGATGTGGAAAATACAGATGGATTTTTTAGACGCATAGTGTGTATTCCATTTGAAACAACAATACCTAAAGAATTACAAGATAAGAACTTACACAAAAAGCTCTTAGAAGATAAAGCAGGTATTATGAATTGGATTGTAGAGGGGATAAAAGAAGTTGTAATCAACGAAAATGTTTTTCTGTCTGAAAAATGTGAAAACTTCTTAGATAACTTTAAAAAAGAGGCAAGTCCTATACAGCTCTTTTTAGAAGAGAGTGGCTTAGTTCCTACAACCCCAAGTAATAATGAAGTGATTGATTTTCAACAAGTATATGATATGTACAGAGATTTTTGTAAAAAACAGGGTGAAAAAGTTGTTGAACAAAGATCTCTCAATGCTGATTTAAAGCGTCTCGGATTTGAGAGAAAAAGACGAAAACATGGCAATGTATGGTTCGCTAAAATTGAATCATATAATTGATATATATTGCAGATATACCATAAGAGGTGTATCTATTTACTACACCCTCTAATCTCCTTAATTAGGGGTTTATTACTATTAGGTGTAGCAAAATGAATATTTTGACAATAAATATATTTTAACCAAGATGTAGCATAGCTACTTACAGTAAGAAGTAATTTTAGCTTAAATAAAAGGAGAAATAACAATGGCTATACACGATATTACAGTTAATGAAACACAATCCAACTTTACAACAGCAGTAGGTGGTCTTATTGATCATAATAAACTCTATCCTGTATTTGGATTTGGTAATGTAAGGAGACTTACAATTAATAACAAATATATCTATTTGTGGCAAGATGCCAAAGGTCAAGTCTGCTACTGTTTTGATATATTAGACAAAGAGTACTTTTCTGCGAGTCCAACTAAACTTGGGAATGTACTAAGTAATCATTTTCAGCAGGAAATAGAAGTAGTCAATAATATAAAAGAGAGGCTAAAGAAAATAACAAACAGTACTATAGGACTCAATAAAGCATTATCTGATTCTCAACGGCATGCTGATTATCTTGCTTATTCACAATCATATGAATCACAAAATACATTTGTGGACAAAATTGAAACATTTGGAAATAGTGCCATACAAACACAAGGATATCAACCAGTAGCACAGCAGCATCCACAAAATCCAATGTTAAATCAAGAACAGTTACATAAGAATATTATAGAATTGTCTGCATATCAGCATCAAGCTAATATGCAGACACTCTTTATATCGATTAATGAACTCCCTATTGTTCATAAAAACAAGTTTATGCCAAATATAAAACAAGCTTTTTTTATCGAGGATAATGCAACTTGTAAGAATACCTATAGACCTTCTCAATGGATGACAACATTTCCAACGCAATATGATATAAATAATTCATTCATTTTACAATTCATATTTTTTATGGTAAAAAGAGACATAAAACAAGCTATAAAAATCTTACTATGGCTAGCTAATTGTTTTACTATAACAGCAAATATACCATTTCCCCTAGTTCTGCACTCTGATACAGATACATATATGAAGTTGTTTTACGAGGATATTGTAGAACCTCTTTTGAATGCTGATTATTGTCAAGTTCTTAGTAATGATGATATGAATGAAAAATCTTTATCTAAACTATTGGATAAAAAGGTTATATATCGTTTTCATAATGTGACACAGTCAAACATCTTAAATACTACGGCTAAAGACTTCTCTAACAGACTCATACACAAAGATAACTGGAAACTCAATAATAGGGTTATAACAACAGTCACAAATTGCATTATAACATCAACAACAAGCTATATCCCACTGATCTCTAAAGATGTACCAAGCTTAGTAATAAATGTTGATTCAAGCTTAGATGATATTGCTGCTGAACTCAATATCAGTTCAAGCTACTATGAAATAGCAAAATACATCGAATATGATATGGAGAATTTTACAAATATTCTCAAAAAGATTGATTTTAGTAGCTTCTATACATTAGATACTTACAATGGAAACAATGATACTATTCTTGATGGTGATACTGATATACTTAAAGTATTTGAAGAATCTATCAAAAATAAAGACAGTGTTCTTTTCCAAACACTAGAAACTAAAGAACCAAAACTATATAACAGACTTATAAATGACTTTCACAAAAACAGAGTTAATCGTAAATATCTTCTAAAATATTTTACAGCACTCTTTGAAACTGAAATATATAAAAGCAACAGAGCCATTATATCAGACTTAAAAGAGCTAAGTAGTACGAGTGAACCATTTGAAAATACCATTACTTTTAACAATAATGGGGATGTCTATTATCGATTATAGGCATTATGTCAAAGCAATATAATAGCAATTATAGAGCAATTTCATTATAGTTTGAGCTTGAATGCTCAAACTATAATTGCTATAAACTCCCTACTCAATACCTATGCTTTTATCCTCTGGCAACACCTAAAATAGGTACTTTAAAGAAAAATACCAAAATTACTGCAAAAGGGTTGTTTTTTATTGAAATAATATCAATTAGAGGTGATTTTTTTACAAGATTAATTTTTTGTCAATGTATGTTACTTCTCGAACTCATCCTTACCACTAATCAATTCACTTATAAAACCACTATCGCCAATCCCTAGCAACTTTTTGCGTATCTGCTTACATTCATCAAGTGTCGCACCGTTTCCGTGAACTGATTCGTTTCGGATGTTCTGAATAGTATTGATATAGTAAGGGATGGATGATAGAATGAAATATTTGAGATTTGATTTTTGGATATTGTGCTGAATGGTGGATTTGATTTGATGATTTTTTAGAAGAAATTTGTAAGTGCCGTAGTTGGCTTTTTGCAGTGCTATATCTTCTACTGTTCTATCCATCCCTTGGACTGAAAATGGGATATTTGCAATGGTGGCATCTTGTTTTATTAGAAACGCCACAAGTGTTTTAAAAAAGTTGTGTAGCTCAGCTTCTATTGCTTTAGAGTATTTCATAATCACTGCACTATAATCATATAGAGGGTTATGTTTGTTCTGAGAAAACTCTATCTCTGCACTGATGATATTATCTTGCGTATTTGGATGTAAGGCATAAAAAATATCTTCTCCAAAGGTAAACTCTATGAGGTTTTGGCGGGTAGTTATCTCTAAGGGTGTTTTGAAGATATTAGTGTAGTATTTGAAGTTAGTATCCTCTTTTTCAAAATAGTTTATCTCCTCTTTCATTGTCACTTGCATAGGATAGACATATTTGTTTCCATAAACTGCGTATGTTCTATTGTTATAGTTTACTGCCTTGAAGTTTGCAAGGACACTATCTCGAACCTGTGCAAAATTTTTGTCAATGATGAGTCGTAAATCATCAAATATAAACCACTTTTCTACATCCATCGTATCGTAGTAGCTTGGGGCTTTTATGATTTTTGTTTTTTCACTTTTTACGGCGATTACATTAGCAACATAGATGCTGTCATAGTCTGTTAAAAAAAGCTGTAAAGGATTTTCGGCCGATACACTCTCATAGAGTGTATCAAGCTTCTCTTCGTTTGGATGGTCATAATCTCTTAGTTTAGAACGTAATTTTCCAAAGGCAACGACACCATTGTTTTTCAGTATTTCAAGGTGCTGTTCTATGACATCACTTTTGTAGTATGGGTTGTAGAGGATGAGGAGATTTTGCATATTCTATTTTTTTCCAAAAGTATTTATCAGTAAATCTAGTACTTTATTTGATTCTGGTTCTTCAAGAGGAACTTTAATAATATCTGAACCACATTTTGGACATTTAAAAACTTCTACACCCCAACTTAAATCGACCACATCGCTTTCAGGATAGAATTTCTTTGACCAATTGCATTGTGTGCATTTTTTTATAAATGGATTAGGTTTTATCATATTAACTACCTATATCTGATTTCATAGAAATTTTAACAAAAATATTTCTATAATGAAATTCTAAAAAATCTTCATCTACTGGTACCTTTTCTTTAGCTATCATTTTCTGATACTTCATCATAAAATCCTTTGTTCTCGCAATATTGTTATAATTGACACAAAATGCTTATCAACTCATCTTTACGAGAGACTAAATTATTCTTTTTACTCCCTAACTCTTGTGATAGTTTTCGATAATTACTGATGAGATTGTTAAAGATGTCAGCTGTTAATTCATCTATACTTGCAAATAGACTATTTTGAATATCATTTGTTATGGATTCTGCACTGCTTTTTGCACTTAAAGCACGATTTCGTTTTTCTTCAATTATAGCTTGATGCTCTTGATAAGCACTATAAGCATTATATGCTTCCATTGCAATAGTGATTCCAACGGCCACTTTATTTGCAGTTTTGCTAATCCAAACGGGTCCTTTTCCATACATAATTTTTTTAGGAAGCAATTCTTTTGCTTTAGTTAAAAATTGTTTTATGCCTTCATTTGTTACTCTTGTATCTTTTAGTACATCTTTTGTTTTTTGTTTTATGGTGTCAAGGATAGTAGAATCCTCCGAATTATCTTTGTTTGATACATCTTCATCAGGATGCTTAAAGTTTTCATAATCTACATGAAGATCATAAATTTCTTGTGTAAATTCATCAACCTTTACTTTTAAATCTTTTTCAATGTAGTTTACAATATTTGTTATTTCTGAGTTGATAGTCTCTATTGTTGCTTCTATATGGGACTGTATATCATCACTTCCATTAAGTATATCAGAACTAATAGTTTTTTCTAGTGTAGGCATCTTTGAACTTATTGCATTTTTTAACTTTACTTCTGAACTTTTTTTCAATTTTTCAAGATATGTGATTAGCTCTTCAGTTTTTTGAACCTCTATATTATCCATCTTGTGATCTATCTTTGAAATCACATTATTAATAAAATTTGAAATATAAAGGTTTAAAGCATTTATAACCTCTTTCGAGCCAGCTTTTTCCAAGATATTTTCTATCATCTCCTCAAGGAGTAGTATATTACTCTTTTTAAGAATTAAATTTTTATGTTCTAGTTTGGCTTTTAAAGCACTTTTTGCATTAACTTGACATAAACTTACCTTATCTTCTATTCTATCAATTTTATTTCTATCGCCAATTTTTCTTAGATTTTCACCAATTTTATCAATAAGTCGTATGGATTCTACGGAATTCATATCTATCCCACTTTTATTATTCAAGACTATAATTATAGGTTTTTTTGCTTTTACAACTTCACTGATTTTTTCATAGACATACTCTTCTTCTAAAGAACCATCATTACTCATCACAAATATAATAAGTTCACTTTTATTTAAATGTTCCTTAGTCGTATCGTCATCTTCAGTTTTTGCATTAAGACCAGGCGTATCAAAAATTGTATATCCATTATATGTATATTCATGAATTTTACTTGTTTCTGGAGCATCTCCTGTCTTTGCCATTTCTTCTTTACCAAAAAGAGCATTAAGTAATGTACTTTTTCCCGCATTATAAACACCGTAAATCATTAATGCAGGTTTAAAATCTTTAAGTTTTACTTCTATATGCTTATTAAAGCTGTCAAGTTCATCATTTGAAACTAAATCTCTCACCTGTTCATTAATTTTTTCTTGAATTTTTAGGTATCCATTTTTATCTACTATCATTTTTTCTCCTTTAAAGTATTTGCCTTAAATCTTTTTCAAATTTATTAATATTTGATGCGATTGAGTTTGAGGTTTGTTGCAGTGGTCTAAAAAATGTATCTTCCATTTGTTGATACAAACTTTTAGCATATTTTACATAATAATTTAAGCGTACAGATTTATAGTGAGAAATTACTTCATCTTTATTGTCTCCAACTCCAACTTCCTCTGTATGTGACGAACCTGTTGCTTCACCAATTTGTCCACCTAAGTAGTCTCCAGCAATACCAGCAGCAGCAGTACCAGCTATAGCCCATCCTATAGGACTAGAAGCAAGAAGAACCCCTGCACCTATACTCGCAGCTGTTCCAAATAGTCCACTGCCAATTTTTTTATTTCTTTCATTTGTAGAAAATTCTATTTTTTCATATATATCTTTAATTTCAAAATCTTCACTACTAAATGAAGTTGTTAGACTTTTGAGTGTCGTATCAAAATTAGAAAATATCTCTTCAATATTATCTTGAATACTTTTTGCAATATTTTGATTTAGTTCAGCATCTATTTTAGAAAACATCTCTTTTGAATTTTTTTTATTTATTTTACTATAGTACTCTGCAACTACTCTTTCAATTTCACTTTCTAAATCAGCATTTGCATTTGCTTGTAACAGTTTAAACCTTTCGATACTTTCAGATATATTTGTATCTAAGTTCTGTAGTGCCTGCCTAATACTGTTAATAGAATTTACTTGATTGTTTTGACCTATAATGTCATTTTTTATAAATGATTTTAGTCCGTTATATGGTGTTTCTGATTTGAGCTTTTCTGCTTTATCTCTTACAACTTCTGTTATGAGTTCGTAAAATTTAGGAATATTGCTCTTTTCAAATAAATTTTCATCATCTATTTTTAAAGCTTCGGCTGCTACATGGGTTGAGATAGAATATATGTCGCCAAGAATAGCATCTGGATTTTCTGAAATTAGTTGAACAATTTCTTTTTTAACATATTCTTCTTGCTCTTGGCGGTTTTGCGCAGATTTATTTTGCAGTTTGCTAATTATGCCTTCGTTGCAATTTTCACAACCCTGTTCTGATCCACATTCACATTCATCTTCAATTTTCTCGTCAGATTTTGTAATACAAATGGTTACTTTTTTATTTTGTCTAAAAAGTTCCTGTAATTGAGCTTTTTCATCTTGCTGTAAAGGGGAGTCTGAAGATGTTGGATAAATTATATAATCAGCAGATTGAATATACTTTTTTGCCAAGTCTCCATTTTCTTTCACCATAGAGCCAAGACCAGGGGTGTCTATCCAAGCCATACCATCAAGCTTAAAACCTTGTATCTCTACTGTGCACTCCAAGTTGTTGGTATCAAAGCTATCACCATCTATTTCTTCAAGTTTATTTATATCTTGTTTTTTGCCAGCTTCATCATATTTAAAAAATTCAACTTTTTGCTTAGGCAATTTGTGTTTTGCGATAAAATTACCTAATGAACTTTTTCCTGCTTTTACTTTGCCAAAAATGATGATTATGAAATAGTTTTCTAAATCACTTCTAAACTTTTCTTTTTTTAATAATTCTTCAAAATTATTTACCCAACTATTTGAAGACTTTTTGATTAAATTTATCGTATCTTCCAAGAGTTGTGCCATCTCTTCATTTTGCTTAACTATATTTTTACTAACTTTTATTTTTTGAACTGTCTCATTAAAAGCATATACTGTATTTTTTAAACATTCTCGTTTTCTATCAAGGGCACTATTTATAACCGTTATATCTTTTAAAGAGCGGTAAAATTTATCCAACTTAATTAACTGATTCATATTTTTCTACCTCTATTTCTTTGATAAGCTTTAATATTTCTTCTGTTTCTTGCTCTAAAAAAGATATTGTATCGATTTTATAATTTTTGTTAATTACTATTTTTTCTTTTAATTTACCTTTTGAAAATCTGCCACCATAAAATTTAATATCAATACCGTATTTATCTTTGAATCTTTTTATTTGTTTATTTTTATACTTTTGTATCTCTTGAAAAATCTTATTATTTTTCTCTGTTTTATTTTTTTTAAATCTTTCTGATTCGGAGGTCGATTCACCTTTTTCTTCATATATATTATAAACGGTAGTAGCAGCAGCAACTGCTGCCCCAATCCAACCTACTAAACCCCACATATTAATTCCTTTCTAATTCAGCATACATATTAGTTAATGTATCTTCTACTTGTTTAATATCACTATCTAAGTTAGAAAAATATTTTTTTTGTGCTTGTCTGTGTTTAGCAATTTCTAGCTTGTTTGTCTGAACTTTTGAATTCAGTTGTTTTATTAAATCATCGTATTTGTTCTTAAGTCTATTTTTTCTATCTTCTTTAATGGAGTTAGCAAGTTTATCACTTAAATTTTTTAAACTATTTTCAAGTAGCTCTATGTTACTCTTTTTAGTCATGAGAGGTTTGTTTTCTAACCTCCCTTTTATATACCTTGTAGAAGATATTGGAATAATAGTTGGTTTCAATTTAAAAATTTCTTCTATCTGTTGAGCAATTTTTTTAATTGTGCCATCTATATCTTGTTTGTTATTTGCTTTGTCTATTCGTGAAATTACAAATATAGTTCTACTTATAAACTCTTGTGGATTTTTCCAGTATTTTTTTATATTATTTAAAAACTCTATCTCTTTTGCTACTAATTCACCTGTGGTAACAGTATGCACAAATAAATTTATATCTGATTTCTTTATAGCATCCATAACTCGCTTGTCATCATGTTTGTTGGCATTAAGACCAGGTGTATCTATATAAGTAAATGTACCAAACTGAATAGTTTTATTTGTTGCTGTTTTCCGCACATCAGCAGTTGCAAAAGTTTTATTTTCAAAATCTTTTACTAGACAATTTAACAAAGTGCTTTTTCCATGATTGTATAGCCCAATACATGTGATAGATAAACTATCATTTTTTATAGCTAGTTTAAGTTCTTTTATTAACTTCAAGTCCGCTATTGATAAATACTTATTTATTAATTTTGACATATATAGTTTCCTATAACTCTATCAAAGCATTTCCTTGTGTATATAGGGACAACATTGCTTTTGCCCATTGTGTATACACAATAGAAAGATTATAGTTTAAGTCAAATTCTTCAAGCATTTTTTCCAAAACGATTCTTTCCCCTTCATGCAAATAATCATCAGCATATACTAAAGCCATTATTTCAAGCAAAACTATCTTTTTACTTGTTTTGTGTGTGATTTTAGACAATGTGTTATAGATATCGAAATTTGCTTCATCATAATCAATATCTTCAATTTGCATTTCCATGCAATATTTTTCAATAATACTTTTTTGTATATCAGAAAAATCCCCGTCGCTTCGAGCCATATGGTGTGCTAATTCTAAAAATCCTATTTTTTCTTCTTTGTTCAATCTATTTAAAAACATTTTTTTTCTTTAAAGTAAAGTTAGCTAAGTGGCTTTATGACTTATTTTTTATATGTAACAGACAATTTGTTATCAACTATATGTTTTGCTATTTCATAGTCAGGATCATAAGTAGCAATATTATGTGCCGCCATTCCAATAGCTGCTCCCACTCCAGCTAATCCAGTTATACCTCCTGCAAGAGCAGCACCAGCCGAAGCAATTCTTCCATATGTGTATATTCGACAAGATAAATTTGCTGTTTCAATTATATTCTCTATTTTAGAAACAGCACTACCCATGCGTCCACTTAATCCAACTATTTCAAAGGATTCATGCCTTTTTATCATATCTTTAACTTTTATAGAATCTAGATCTTCATACTTTACAACCATTTTGCATCTCCTACTAATAAATTTAATATAATTATCTACTATAGTACACTGCCTATAAGCAGATTGATACAAAATATTACAACAGATAAACTTACACAAACATTATCTATCATAGTAGGTTGTATCATAATGCAAAACATAACTCCTCAACAGCTATATCAGACTATAGGCAAAAATGTAGCTCAATTGAGAAAAGAGAAAGGTTATTCTCAACTGGAGCTATCATTAGCTATGGGCTATAAATCTGTGTCTGTAGTGTCTGGAGCTGAAATTTGCTACAACTCAAAACATTTTAATCTTGAGCAACTTTTAAAAATATCCCAAATCCTACAAGTGGATCTCTGCACACTGCTTCAACAATGATTTTTTGCTAGTACATAACACCTAAATGATTATTTTTAACTTGAAACCTTTTAAGCTTTATGCCGACATGATTTACAAAATATCTTGCACTTTCCCACAAAAATAGGCTAGTGCTTTTTTGTTTATCAAACCCTTCGATCCCTTCCCATGCAACATCAATACACTTCTCTTTAAACTCATGTGGTAGCTTTTTGATGCTTTGTGCTACATTTAACATCAGCACCTCCAATTTTGTTTCTGCTTCTAACTTTGCATTAGGACTACTATAGGACTCTTGAAGCATAAAGTCTATCTCTTGCATGTTAATTATTAAACTTTCTAAGCACTCAAATAACTCAGTATTTTGTTCTTTCTGAGCAATCAACTTCTCAACTCTTTGAACCAATTCATACAAAAAAAAGTCTAAGCTTCTCCATAAGTAGCAAATGTCTGTTTGCTTATCGATTTGAGCAATTTCATCCCATATGATGTCAGGATTTGCTTTTTTTAGATTTTCAGGCAATGTTTTGATGGCAATACTCATAGCTAAAAAAGCTTCTTTAAAATCTTCAACTTTTTTTGTTTGCGATACAAACTCATTATAATTTAAACCTTGAACAAGCTTCTTTATCAAACTATTAGCTGCTACAATATCTCCAAGCAATTGTAAGGTCTCTGTTTGTGACATACATCTCCTTTTACTATCTATCTGCATTTAGTGTAATATCTGAAAAGATAGCATCATAATCATTTATAATGTAATCATGAGCTTTAGAAACTGTTTGTAGTATCTCTTGCTTATTAATGGTACCATTTTTTGTAAGCAATCGAAGGTTTACAAGTTTGTCTATCGCCTTCATTTGCTTATAAATTGTTTGAATATTCTCACTTTTCTTAGCAAAATCTTTAGATTCTTCTTGTAGAGACTTTTTTAACTGTTTATAGAGTCTCTCTAAAGCATATTCAATTTTTTCTATATAGAGATTGATATAACTTGCAGGTAAAGAGTTGTCTAAATCCTCTTTCGGTATTTTGTTCATTTTTGGCTTGTAGTAATCCTCAGGCTGATACTGTTCTATCAAAAGTTGATATTTCTTCAAGCTCTTTTTATAGATTTTCTTTTTAAGAGCATAAAATGCTTTTAGCCGTTCTTTATTTGTACCAGATGTTTCCTTGTCCTCGCTATCAACACTACTACAATGTTTTCTATCTACCCAACACTCATTTTCGCAAAACTCTTTAATCGCATATGCAACTGCTGCCATTGTAACTCCACCAACTACTAATTTGACCATAACCTACTCCTTTTGGTTGTGTTATGGTGAAATTATAAGATAGCTATGCGAAAGGTTTGTTCGTTTTTAGATACTGTTATTAAGATATGATGAGATTTGTTCATGAAGCTTATCTTGAAGATATTGAGGCTCTATAATTTCTATATGAGGGATCCAGTATCTCACTATACTCAATATCTCTTCATCATAAGAGATGCTCGTTTGCAGGATTAGTTCTTTCGTAGGCATTCTTTTTAGAATTACTTGATTTGGCAGTAGATCTCTTCGTATAAAATACTCAGCTACTTTACTGCTAACTTTTAGAGTAACACGCAAGGGCTCTTGTGTAAACCATTTGCTCTTTTTGGAATCAAGAGTTTCTAAAAACTCTCGTTTTGGCATAAACACTTTTTCTGTTTTCTTTAGATCTGTTATCTTTGTAAAGGTATATGTCTTTAGCTTTCCATCTTCTTCTCCAACGAGATACCATATGTCATTAATATTAGCCAATTTATAGGGATTTACATTTCGTTTTTTGTTGTTATAGAGAAACCAGAGAGTATGATGAAGAGTAATTGCAATACCTATTAATTCAAAATAATCTGCTTTGTTAGTAATATTTTCAAAGCTTCCCTCTTCGATATAGTATGCTTGATGAATGTTGGGATTTAGCAAATCTGCTAAAAAGTCTGCTTCCAAACTTGGATATAATTTTCTAAGACCACTTAATATTGCAAACCGTTTAATATCTTTGTAGTCTAATTCTCCTGTTATAGAGGAATCTAAGCAATATTTTCCAGCTTCTTTCTTTACAGGTAAAAACTGGGCAATTCTCTCATTTAGGTCTTTTTGTATTGTTCTTTTAGTAACCCCAAAATTTGCAGCCACTTCATCAATATCAAGCAACTCTCCTTTATTAAGCAGAGTTAAAATCCCAATAATTCTGGTTGTCATCTTATCTGTTTTTTGTGCCACTTGATATCCTCATAACTCCTGCAAGTATAGCAAAAAATTAATTTCCAAATTTTTATAAACATATATGATATATCTGAGACATCTCAAAGTCCATTTTAAAAAGGAGTGCTATGTTACTTGACACACCACCAAATACAGTCTTTTTCACGCTAGCAACTACAATAGTAGCCAACAATATAGATTATCCTTCATTATATGGAGCATAAGATGTGGAGTGCTTCTAAAATTATTACAGTTGTTATTGCTGTAGGTACTGTACTTAAAGAGACATTAGAGTTAGAAGAGAACTAGTTTTAGTCATAAGACTTTCAATATCTAATCAAAATATATAAGGAGACAACCATGTCACAATTTCCATTAACAAACGAACAACTGCAAGCCCAAGCCCCAGCACTCTTTACAGAGGAACCACACTTCGATGTAAGTGATAAATATCACTTCATCCCAACTATTGATGTTATTGAAGAGATACGAGCAAAAAGCTGGTATCCAGTCAGTGTAGATGTAGCATCTGTCAGAGATGCTGATAAAGAGGGGTACCAACAACACTTGGTACGCTTTCGTCACTTCGATGATTTGCTTCATCCACAAGAAAATGTAGTAGAGTTACTTCTTTTTAACTCTCATGATAGAAGCAAAAGCTTTGTTATTGCAGCAGGAATTTACAGATTTGTCTGTAGTAACGGACTTGTTATTGCAGATAGTGTCTTTGAGAGTTATAAAATCAAACACTTAGGCGATAGAGAGAATGATGTAGCTCACGCAGTAGCAAACATCACAGCTATCAAACCCAAACTGATGCAAAAGGTACACACCTTAGAGGCAATTAAGCTATCTGAACCTGAAAAAGCCTCTTTTGCAAAAAGCAGTATCGCTCTACGCTTTGAGCCTCATTTGCAAATTGATTACCAAGACCTACTTGTTCCCCATAGAGATGAAGATACAAAAGATGACCTCTATACGGTTATGAATGTAATTCAGGAGAATCTACTTCGTGGCAATATCTCAGGAGTAAACAAAGAGAGTGGCAGACGCTTTACGAGTAAAGAGATTACCTCAATCACTAAAGATGTCGAGGTTAATCAAGGTCTATGGGATATAGCAGAACGCATCGCTTTTATCAAAGAGCCAACAATAGCACAAGCCGCATAAGGAGCAGATCTTGAAAACAACAAACTACAGATTACAAACAGAGATAGAAAATCTTACACCACAAAGTCAAAAAGCTTGGTTTGAGAACTATATCAAAGAGGTGCTTGAGAGTGATAAACCCTACTATGCTAAAGCAGACTACATAGGTCTATCATTCCAAGAACTCCAAAACAAGATAGATTATGTTACAGCAGACATCAAAGAGCTACAACAGTTAAAAAAGAGACTCACCGATGCAAAACTCATCGCTCAAGAGGTAACAGCCTCAGTCTTGCAAGAGTATGGCATAGATAGACTCGATGGCACAGCTATATCATCACTAACCATTACTCCGCAAAAAACAAGCACAAAAGATACTCTCATCATTAAAGATGCAGATGCACTCTTACAGTTGGGTTATGCAAAAGTGACAGTTACTGTAGATGAAAAAGCAGTAGCAGAGGCGATGAAGACATTGGAGACGATGAATGAGATAGATAGATTTGTGGAGATACAGACTGTTACACAAAGTACCCCTGCAAAACTAAAAATCAATCCACGCAAAGGTCGCGTCAATAATCAAGCAAGTGAACTGCTACGACTCGTAGAGTCGCAAGCAGCATAAGGAGAAGCAATTATGTTTAACGATAAGCAGAACCAAGTTTTAGCCTATGAGCTAGACAGCAGTAGAATTAAGAGTCGCCAAAAAGGCAATATCACCCTCTCATACTTAGAGGGGTTTGATATTATAGAGACAGCCAATAAGATATTTGGATATGGGAACTGGAGCTATAAAATCACAAAATTACAGCAGGTCTCACAAGAGCAAAATGCTAACCAAAACCATATCATTTGTTATGAAGCAGTCGTAAGTATTAAAATCTATGACCTACAGCATACAAAAAGTATCTCTCGTGAAGATGTAGGTTTCGGTACTGGTATTGCAAAAACTCTAGCAGATGCACATGAAGGAGGAGCTAAAGAAGCAGTAACAGATGCTATTAAACGGACACTAAGAAGCTTTGGAAATCAATTTGGCAACTCTTTATACGATAAGAGTAGGCAAAACCATAATCAGTCACAGCATTACACGCAAACACAAACACAACAGCTCACGCAACCACAGCAGTATCAACAAACAACACAACAATCGCAAACCCAGCAAATGCAAAGTAACCATACTCCACAAGATTATGCTTCACTCTATAACTTAGGTTTAAGTATAGTGGAACAAGGTCAAAATCTTATAGTTGTGGGTGATGATATTTTTGCCAAAAAAGATAGTATTAAAGCGTGTGGTTTTCGATGGGATGGTGCTTCGAAGCTTTGGTACAAGCCTATAGAACAGCAGGCGGCTTAAGATGATAGTGCCAAGAAAAAGATATAAACGAAGGAATCTCTTGCTTGTTGGTTTGTGTGTAGGAGTTACTATTGGCTTGATGAGCTGTAAGGAGGAAGAGCATATTTTCACCTAAAGCTACTTGTGTAGTTTTAGGCAACACTCTTTTTTCTTTTTTCCTAACTCTGTACATAAAGTATAAATCATAAGATAAGGAAACTTCAGTCTATCGAATTTTTGTATACAGAATTAGTCCTTGATTTTGATTACAAGCTTATTTAGGTTATTAATATTATTATAATAATAAATTATAATATACTTGTAAAGAAAGTATATGTTAAAGAGGTTAATATAGAGAGAAGTAAGTAGTATTACATTAAAGTATTGTACTTAAATCATAAATTAATAACTGGATAGATAGATACTGTAGCTTAACATATAATAAATAAATTTTATAATTTATATTATATGAGAATGTATACATAGATATACAGAATCTAACAATTAAGGAATTATCAATGAGTAATAAAGTGAGAGTTAATAAGCGTACACAAAGCACAAAGAAGTATCTAGATGAATTGAATAAAGTATATTCGAAGCTAAATGTAGTGAGGCTTGATCTATCTTATAAAAAACCATATAGCAATAAGATGACTTTAGAAGAAACTAACAAGGACATTCAGCATATGTTCAACAATATGCGTTCTAAACCAAGTGTATATGGAGACAAGGTTGGTTACATGCTAAAAAAAGAGTATACAGAAGATAAAGGTATGCACATTCACGCAGTTTTTTTCTTTGATGGTCAGAAGATAAAAAAGAGTGCCTATAAGGCAGATCAGATTGGTGAGCATTGGGAAGAGATAACACAGGAGAAAGGAGCATATCACAACTGCCATAGAAATAAGTATAAACACAAAGGTGTTGGCATACTTAAACATGATGATATCGAAAAGAGAAAGATACTTGATCAGTATGTTATCTCCTACTTATGCAAAGATGATAGTAAGCAAGATATAGAATCAATACGAAACAGTAAAAGAGCTAAAGCATTTGTCCGTGGCGCAATGCCTAAAAAGAAAAATAATGTAGGGAGACCTAGAAAGGATACAAATACTCTTTGAGTATAATAAGCAAATATATCGGATATTTTAGATAAAATGCCATAATTAAGGTACAGGAAAGGGCATGACACCAGAAGAGGAAGCTAGAGTAAACATTGATAAATTGCTTGAAGCAAGTGGTTGGGTTATACAAGATTATAAGAAGATTAACTTAAGTCCTTCTCTTGGTCTTGGTATCGCTGTTCGTGAGTTTCCTACTCTTAAAGGTCCTGCTGATTATATGCTTTTTATTAAAAGAAAAGCAGTCGGTGTTCTTGAAGCTAAACCTGAAGGACATACTCTTAGTAGTGTAACTGAACAATCAGAACGATACTTAGAGAACTTCCCCGAAGATATACCTCACATTACCCCTCTTAGATTTGCTTATGAAAGTACAGGTGTTGAAACACTCTTTAGAGATAGATTAGACATCAATACAAGAAGTCGTAAAATATTTTCATTTCATCGACCAGAAACATTACAAGAGTGGATGAAAGAAGACGATACACTACGAAACCGTATGAGAAAGCTTCCAGAGCTTATAACAGATGGACTTAGAGATGCTCAAGTAGAAGCTATTACAAACTTAGAAAAATCTTTTAGCGAAAATCGTCCTCGTGCTTTAATTCAGATGGCAACAGGAAGCGGTAAAACTTTTACTGCTATCAACTTTTCATACAGACTCATCAGGCATGCTAAAGCAAAACGAATACTATTTCTAGTAGATCGTGGCAACTTAGGCAAACAGACCTTTAAAGAGTTCCAAGCATTTAACACTCCTGATGATGGTCGTAAGTTTACAGAGCTTTACAATGTACAACACCTAAAATCAAATACTATAGATAGCACAAACAATGTAGTGATAACAACCATACAAAGACTCTACTCTATGCTCAGAGGCAAAGAGGAATTTGATGAATCCTTAGAAGAAGAGGAGTTATCAAGCTCTTTAGCTCCAAAAGATGAGATAGAGTATAATCCTCTCATACCACCAGAGTATTTTGATTTTATAGTTGTTGATGAGTGTCATAGGTCTATCTATGGAGTATGGCGACAAGTACTAGAGTACTTTGATGCTTCTCTCATAGGACTTACTGCAACACCTGCTAAACCTACCTTTGGCTTTTTTGACAGCAACCTTGTTATGGAGTACTCTTATGATAGAGCTGTAGCAGATGGTGTTAATGTACCTTTTGAAGTGTATAGAATAAAAACAAAGATAACCAATGAAGGCAGTGTAATAGAAGCCGATAGTGACTTTCAGATAGAGTATAGAAACAAACAAACTAGAAAAAGTAGATGGGAACAACTCGATGAAGAGAAAAGCTACGGAGCAAATGAATTAGACCGTTCTGTAGTTTCAAAAGACCAGATACGAACGATAATAAAGACTTTCAAGGAGAAACTTTATACTGAGATATTCCCAGCTCGTAGTGAAGTGCCAAAAACTTTAGTATTTGCCAAAGATGATAACCATGCTGAAGAGATAGTAGAGATTATAAAAAATGTATTTGGTAAGGGTAATGACTTTTGCAAAAAGATAACATATCGAACAAAAGAGAACCCTGATGAGATACTTGCCTCATTTAGAACCTCTTACAACCCTAGAATAGCCGTAACTGTTGAGATGATTAGTACAGGTACAGATGTGAAGCCACTAGAGTGTTTACTCTTTTTAAGAGATGTAAAAAGTCGCAACCATTTTGAGCAGATGAAAGGGAGGGGTACAAGGACTATACCAAGCACTGACCTTAAAAATGTAACACCTGACAATAACCACAAGACACACTTTATCATTGTGGATGCAGTTGGTGTTACAGAGAGTACAAAAACAGACTCACGACCATTAGAGAGGCAAAGAACAGTAAGTTTTAAAAACATTTTAAAATCTGTAGCCTTAGGTAAAAGAGATGATGATACACTCACTACTTTAGCAGGAAGACTAGCCAAACTTGAGCAAGTCCTAACAAATGATAACCATAAAGCCATAAAAGAGAAAGCTGGCAAAAGCTTATCTAAGATAGTCAATGATATTTTCGACTCACTTGACCCCGATAAAATCACTTCATTAGCCATAGAAAAAAATATAGATGAGAAGGAAGCAAAAGAGGAACTTATAGAGATAGCTTGTGAACCTTTTGATGATCCAGAGTTTAGAGAACTTTTGGAGACTATAAAAACAGATAACGAGTTAATGATAGATGATATAAGTGTAGATGAAGTGCTAGAGTCTGGATATAGCGAAGAAGCCAAAGAGAGAGCTATGGGGTTAGTAAGCAGTTTTAAAGAGTACATAGAGGAGCATAAAGATGAGATAGATGCTTTATCTATTATCTACAACCAAAGCTACTCTAAACGCCACTTAACTTATGAAATGATAAAAGAGCTGAGTGAAAAATTACAAAAACCTCCATACTTGTTTACACTCCCAAAGCTATGGCATGCTTACGAACAGCTAGAGAGCTCAAAGGTAAAAAAAGCGAAACCTGATGCGCTCCTAACAAACATCATCCAAGTGATACGATTTACTCTCAAACAGAGTGAAATACTAAGAACATTTGATGAAAAAGTGAATGAAAATTTTGAAGAATTTAAAAAAGAAAAAGGCTTAAGTATCGAACAAGAAGAACTACTAGAGAAGATAAAAGATAAGATTATAAACAACTCATCTGTAGAGATAGAGGACTTAAAAAGTGAACCTGAACTACTTATGAATCTGTATAGTAGTTTTGGAGATAAGTATAAAGAAGTACTAGAAGAACTTAATGTAAGGTTGGTGGCTTAGTGAGTAATAAATTGCCTAAGGGGTGGATAGAAACAGAACTAAAAAATTGTATTTTATATGCAAAGTCAGGTGGTACACCATCTACAAAAAACAAAGATTATTATGATGGATTTATTCCTTTTGTAAAAATAGATGATATTTCTAATGGTTCAAAATATTTATATAAAACTAAAATTAAAATTAATGCAAATGGAATCAGAAATTCTGCTGCTTGGATAATTCCAAAAGATTCTTTAATTTATTCAATGTATGCTAGCTATGGGATACCAATTATAAATAAAAAAAGAGTTGCAACAAGCCAAGCTATGATTAATATGGTCTTTACAAAAGATTTTTATATTGATTATATGTATTATTATCTTTTAGATTTTAAATCTAAATTATCATCATATACAAAAGGTACTACTCAAGCAAATCTAAATGCTAATATTGTTTCTTTGTTGCCTATAAAATTAGCTCCACTAAACGAACAAAAAAGAATAGTTACAAAAATAGAAAAATTGTTCTCCAATCTTGATAAAAGTGACCAACACCTAGCTCATCTTAAAAAACAACTCAAAAGATACAGACAAAGTGTCCTTAAAAGTGCTTTTGAGGGTGAACTTACTCGTGAGTGGAGAGAGAAGCAAGTAGATTTAGAAAGTGCAGATGAGCTACTTGAAAAGATAAAAGCTGAACGAGTTGAGTATGTTGAGCAAGAAGTAAGAGAGAAGTTTAAAGATAAAACAGAAAAGTGGATAAAAGATAAAGTTAAAAAAGAAGTTGATAAGTTTTACAATGGACTAAAAAATATAGAAAATATCGATAAACCATTTGAAATACCTAAGGCATGGGAATGGAAGTTAATACAAGAGTCAACTTTAAAAATTCACTACGGATATACAGCATCTTCAAGCTATGATATAGTTGGTCCTAAGCTATTAAGAATAACAGATATTCAAAATAATAAAGTAAATTGGAATACTGTGCCAAGTTGTATTATTAATGATAATGAAGCTAAAAAATATACATTAGAAAATAATGATATTGTCTTTGCTAGAACTGGTGCAACAGTAGGTAAAAGTTTTTTAATTAAAAATATACCAGTCAGTTCAGTCTTTGCATCATATTTGATTCGACTAATCCCATCTCAAAATATGGATGCTGAATATATATATAAGTTTTTTCAGTCTCCTGTTTATTGGAATCAAATTAGAGAAAATGAAAGTGGTATTGGGCAACCAAATGTAAATGCTGAAAAGTTATCAAACCTAATCTTTCCTATACCTTCACTAAGGGAACAAAAAGAATTAGTAAAAGAAATAGAAAAACACTTCTTAATTATCGACAAACTAGAAGCAGTAGTCCAAAAAAGCATAACCGAATCAAAACGACTAAGACAAAGCATACTAAAACAAGCCTTTGAGGGTAAACTAGTAGAGCAAGACCCAAATGATGAGAGTGCAGAAGAGTTACTTAAAAAAATAGCCAAGGCAAAAGAAGAGTATAAAAAACAGATGAGCAAGAGGAAGAAAAAATAATGAGCCAAACACTATATGCCGTAAATCAATACCCTATTCAAATACTGCTTTCTTGGGTGCAAGCAGGAGAGATAGCTATTCCAGAGATACAAAGACCATTTGTATGGGACACTAAGCAAGTAAGAAAGCTCATTGATTCTCTTTATAAGGGGTATCCTGTAGGCTATATTATCGCTTGGAAGAACCATGATATAAGACTGAAAAATGGTGAATCTTCAGCAGGTAAAAAAATACTTATAGATGGACAACAACGAATAACTGCATTAATGGCATCTATCTTAGGTCAAAAAGTAGTAAATGCTCACTATAAAAAGATACGGATACAAATAGCTTTTCATCCTATGAAAGAGAGATTTGAAACCTTTACTCCTGCTATAGAAAAAGATAGTACTTGGTTTAACGATATTTCATTACTTATAGATAACTCTACAAATCTTTTTGATATTGTTAATGACTACATAGCGATAAATGAAGATGCAGATCAAGCAACTATATTTAATAGACTGCAAAAATTAAGAAATATTGTCAATAATCAAATTGGTCTAATCGAATTAGATAGTTCACTCGATATTGAAGAAGTTACAGAAATATTCATTCGTATAAACAAAGAGGGAAAAACACTTAGCCAAGCCGATTTTGTAATGTCGAAAATATCTGCAAATGAAGAGTATAGAGGTCATGAGTTAAGAAAGCTTATTGATTATTTTTGCCATCTTTCTGTGCTACCAGAGGATTATGAATCTATAACTAGCCAAGATACTGATTTTAAAAAGATAGAAGAACTCAAAAAAATTACATGGTTAAAAAATGAAAGGGAAGACTTGTATGACCCTGATTATACCGATGTACTTCGTGTTGCTTTTGTTAGTCAATTTGGTAGAGGGAGATTGAGAGATCTTGTTGCCTTACTATCTGGTAGAAATTTTGAAACAAGAAAATATGAAGAAAGTATTGCTGAAAACTCTTTTGAAATGCTGTGGAAAGGTGTTATGAATGTAGTATCAGAAACTAATTTTAAACGCTTTATGATGATACTTCGCTCAGCTGGTCTAGCAAGTAAAACATTAGTAGGTTCTGTAAATGTAGTTAATTATGCCTATATCGTATATATCCTACTAAAAGAGTCTGGTGTAAAAGCAGATGTAATTGAGAGTTATGTAAAGAAATCGTATGTGTTTAACATATTAACAGAGAGATTTGCAGGTAATCCTGAAGGGACTTTTGATTTTGATATTAAGAGAATAAAGGAACAAGGCTTTATAGCATACTTTGATAGTTTAGAAAAAACTATGCTAGGAGATACTTTTTGGGATGTTGCTTTACCTCTTAAATTAAACACTCCTGTAGCATCAAGCCCGTTTTATAGAATATATCAAGCTGCCCAGTGTGCTAATCACGATAAAGGATTTCTATCTAAAGCTATTAGCATTCAAGATATGATTTTACATAGAGGAGATATTCATCATATCTATCCTAAAAAGTTCTTGCAAGATAAGGGCTACAAGCGAAATAAATATAACCAAATCGCCAACTATGCTATAACTCAAAGTGAAATTAATATTAAAATAAAAGATACAGATCCAAAAATTTACTTCCCTATTGTTACAAAACAATGTAATGGCGGAGAGTTGATTTATGGTGGTATTGATGATATAAGTGAGCTTGAAGAGAATTATAGAATGAACTGCATCCCTCAGTATATGATAGATGGTGAGATACCAGAGTTTGAAGTTTTTCTAGCAGATAGACAAAAATTGATGGCTCTTAAAATCAAAGATTATTACAATAGCCTCTAAAGGAAAAAAATGAACCAAACTAATGCAATGGTACAAAAACTATGGAACTTCGCCACAGTACTAAGAGATGATGGAATAAGCTATGGTGACTATGTAGAACAGCTTACTTATCTAGTATTTTTAAAGATGGATTATGAACGAACCCTGCCACCATTTGAGCTAAATTCAGATATACCACAAGAGTGGAACTGGGAAAGCTTACTCTCTCTTGATGGTGTTGATTTAGAGATACACTACAGAAATCTGCTAGAAGCACTCTCTAAAACAACTGGACTCATAGGACTTATCTTTAGAAAATCTCAAAATAAGATACAAAATCCTGCACTCCTCAAAAGACTTATAAATCTCATACACGATGGTGGTAAACAGAGTTGGTTAAGTATGAGTGTTGATGTAAAGGGTGACATATATGAGGGGCTACTAGAGAAAAATGCACAAGATACTAAAAGTGGAGCTGGTCAGTACTTTACACCAAGAGTCATTATTGATGCTATGGTAGAGATAATGAAGCCAACACCAAACGATACTATCTTTGATCCGGCATGTGGAACTGGTGGATTTTTACTCTCGGCATATAGCTACATACATAAAAATTATAGACTAAATAAAGAAGAAGAAAAAAGAGTGAAAGAAGAAGCATTAGGAGGCTGTGAGCTAGTTTCCAACACTGCTAGACTATGTGTTATGAATATGTATCTTCACAACATCGGTGGAGAAGAAAGCCCTATAGAGGTAAACGATTCTCTACTGGGAACTCCAACTAAACATTACTCTATGGTGCTCTCAAATCCTCCATTTGGAAGCAAAAGTGCTATTAAAATTATAAATGAAGATGGTAAAGAAGATAAAGACTCAGTAAGCTATCAAAGAGATGATTTCTGGGCTACGACAAGCAACAAACAGTTAAATTTTGTGCAGCACATCAACTCACTACTAGAAATCAATGGTAGAGCAGCTATAGTGGTTCCTGATAATGTTCTGTTTGAAAATGGAGCTGGAGAAACTATAAGGAAGAAACTCTTAGAAAATACAGATCTACATACAATCCTAAGACTTCCAACAGGGCTATTTTATGCTCAAGGCGTAAAAGCCAATGTTATTTTCTTTGATAGAAAAGGTGCTAGCGAAGAAGTAAGTACAAAAGAGACATGGATATACGACCTAAGAACAAACCAACACTTCACACTAAAACGAAGCCCTATGAAGAAAAAAGACTTAGAAGATTTTATAAAGTGCTACAACCCTGATAACAGACACAAAAGAGTTGAAACAGATAGGTTTAAAAAGTTCACTTATGATGAAATTATAAAAAGAGACAATACAAACTTAGATATATTTTGGTTAAAAGATGATAGCGTAGAAGATAGTGCAGACCTACCAGAACCTAAGGTGTTGATAGAGGATATACTTGAAAATTTAGAGTATGTTAAAAGTGAGTTTGAAGAGATTTATGAAGAGTTGAACAAATAAGATGGTTATAAAACCAAATTAAAGATAAATATTTGCAATATTATGTCAAAATACATTATTAAAATAGTTTCGGAGAGTATTTATGCTAATTGATTTTAAAGTAAAAAATTATCGTTCAATCAAGGATGAGCAAGATTTGAGTATGTTAAGTACTAAACAAAAAGAACATATTGATACTCACACTTTCAAGTCAGATTCTGCTACAAAAATAAATCTCTTAAAAACAGCTGCTATTTATGGTGCAAATGCAGCAGGTAAATCAAACTTCATAAAAGCTCTTAAAGCTATGCAAGAGGTAGTGATTAACTCTATGTCAACATATCAAAGAGGACACTTGCTTCCAGTTAAACCTTTTTTATTTGATGTTGAAACAAAAAATGAACCGACTGAATTTGAAGTGAGTTTTATTACCAATAATGTTAGGTATCAATATGGTTTTAGTGCTACACAAGAGAGAATTATTGAAGAGTGGTTAATTGCATATCCTAAAGGGAGACCTCAAAACTGGTTTGCTAGAGTTTTAAATACACAAACTGACACTCCATCTTATGATTGGCAATTTGGTGAAAAGTTTACTGGTCAAAAACAGTTATGGCAAGAATCAACAAGAGATAACGCCCTATTCCTTTCAACAGCGATTTATCTAAACTCAGAACAGCTAAAACCAGTTTATGATTGGTTTGATAAAACACTTAAAATTACAGGTGTAGGTGGATGGACTCCAAAATCTACTATAGAACTATGTAAGCAAGATAAATATAAAAATAGTATTTTACAATTTTTACAAACAGCTGATATGGATATAGATGATATTATTATAGATGAAAATATAACAAAATCAAAAGATAGTGAAGGATTAGGGAAAGGACTTGCCGCATTACTTATTGAGATTGATGAAGCATATAGTGATGTAGATACTTCTATGGTAACTATGATGCACAAAGATAACTCTGGAAAAAGGGTTCCTTTGAAACTAGAGGAGGAATCAGATGGTACTCAAAAGCTATTTGCATTTATTGGTCCGTGGTTAAACTCTTTAGAAAATGGGCATGTTCTACTTATAGATGAACTGCACGATAATTTTCATCCGCTAATGGTAAAGTTTTTAGTAGATTTATTTCATAGCAACGTAACAAACAAGTCTAATGCGCAACTTATCTTTACTACTCATGAGACCTCTATTTTAAGTCAAGATGTATTTAGAAGAGACCAGATTTGGTTTTGTGAAAAGAAGAACAAAGCAACTGAGCTATACTCACTTGTAGAGTTTAAAGTTAGAAAAGGTGTAACAGACTTAGAAAAAGCCTATCTTTCAGGAAGATATGGAGCTTTACCTTACTTTAAAAACATCACTTTAGAGATGGGAGAGGTATAATGGGTACTGATGATTTATTTAAAAGAAAAAAACAATCAGCACTCAAAAGTTCTAAGCGTAGAATAGAGTTAAGAGAATCATACGATAAAGTTCTTATAGTCACAGAGGGAGAAAAGACTGAACCTCTTTATTTATCGGCTGTATGTGATTATTTTGGACTCAACCAAGCAAATATAGAGATAGACCCAAAGAGTGACTCTTCCCCTACAAGCGTAGTTAAATATGCAAAGTCTTTAATAAGTAAAAATAAAATTGATCCCTATAACCATGTTTATTGTGTTATAGATAGAGATACCCATCATGATTTTCAAAAAGCATTAGACCAAGTGGAGAGTTTCAAAAACAAAGACACCAAATTGCATATCATACTTTCAGTTCCATGTTTTGAGTACTGGATACTTTTACATTTTATATATACTACGAAGCCTTTTGGTATAAGTGGGGATAGCCCATGTCAAGAGTTAATAGATAGTGAATTAAAACAGTATATATCTAATTATGAAAAAGGTAATGCTTCTATGCTAACGGATTTAGTCAAAGGACAATTAGATATAGCTATCTCCAATGCTAGACGAGCATATAGTGAAGCTATGAAAAGAGGAACTGAAAACCCTAAAACAGAGATACATATACTTGTGGAGTATCTTAAAAACTTAAAAAACTAAAAATAGTAAATTACTCCCCCTTTGTAAGCTCCAAAACTCCTTCATTTGCACTCTGACTATGGCTTAAATGGTCGACTGTCTGGTAGTAAGATGTTACAGTTCCACTATGCTGATGTCCTAAAGAAGCAGATAGCACTTGTGCTGGAACACCTGCACTACCAAGAGCAGAAACAAGTATATGTCTGAAGTAGTGCATTGTAAGTTCTTCTATACCTGTTACTTTTTTTATCTTTTCTAGCTGCCATCTTGGAGAAGACAGCTCTTTGCCTGTTGCAGGGGAAGCAAAAACTAAAGAGTGTTCAGTATCTCTAAACTCTAATAAAGCCTCACGAAGAACTAAAGGAATGTCATAATACTGGTCAATTCCGATTTTATTGTGTTCGGCGACAATGACATATGAATTTTCTTTAAAGTTTATATGTTGCCACTCTAGTGTACGAATCTCATTCCACCGTCTTCCAAAAAGAGCAAACAAAAACAATGCACGATAAAAAGGTTCATCTTTATAAAGTTCTATAATAGTATGATGTAGTAGTTTCAGCTTATCGATAGGCTTAGTTACAAACTTTTTAGTTTTTGTCTCTTTTTTTGGTATCTCTATAGGAGGAAGTCTATCAATAGCACCATTTACCATAGCATACTCTAAAATAGGCTTTAAAACTTGTCGTAAACATTTTACAATATTGCGATGAGAATTACCCACTTCATTTTGCTTAGTTTTTCCACTGTTTCTCATATTATCAACTATTGTAAGTATGTTATGCTCTATAACCTTACCAACTGCTTTTTTACCAATAACGGGTTGTATATAATTTTTATACATACTTTTACGATCTCTAGTCCAAGATGAATCGTCACACTTTTTATCAAAATACATCTCAGCAATTTTATCTACTTTTGTATTTTTATTAAATGGATTAAACAAAGACTCTTTCAAATCATCACGATACTCTTCAGCTTCTCTACGAGCCAATCTTTTTCTATCTCTTAAACCAAAACTAGCTTTAATACTAAATGTTTTACTGTACTCTTTTCCATCCATTGTAAATCTATAGCGAAATTGAGTGTAATCTTCGTTAGCAAATAAACCTGTTTCTACTTTGTTAAGAAACTTTTTTTTAAATGAGTTACCGTGTGCCATGATGTTATCCTAATTTTTTTGGTTCCCGAGTTGGTTCCCGACTTGGTTCCCGAGTTATTGCCAAACAATAGTACTATGTAAGGAATTAAAAAGAAATTAAACCCCTATATTTAGGGGTTTTTGAATTAAAAAGAACTTTAAGGAAACATACATTGCAAGTCTTGAAAACCGGCGAGGGTAACACCTCCCAGGGTTCGAATCCCTGAGGGTCCACCACTTACAATTCCAGCAAGTTCCAAAAAAGTCTACTTAACACCTATAATAGCTACTTAAGAGCACTTTTATACTCCATTGTATTCCATTCTGGTTTTGCAAAATCTATCATTTTTTACGGTACAATTAACAGTACATTTTTTTCAAAAACAAAAATACTGTTATAAGGAATCTATTATGCCAAAGATTACGAAACCACTAACTGATACTGAAATAAAAAATGCAAAAGCAAAAACGAAACAATATAAACTATATGATGGTGGCAACTTAGTACTGGTTGTTTTTCCAAATGGTAAGAAAAAATGGCAATTTCATTATAAACTTCACAAAAGATCATCCATATCATTAGGTAGTTATCCTGAAGTTTCTCTAAAAGAAGCCAGAGAGAAAAGAGCTATTGCTCAAAAAAAAGTAGATGCAGGAGAAAATCCTTCCCTTAAACACAGCTCATCCCTAGAACATAATTTTAAAAAAATTGCAGACAACTTTTTTGCTAAACAAAAAAGTCAATCACCAAAATATGTTAAAAGTAACCAACGAAAAATTGAACGATATATTTTTCCATATTTTGAGAATAGAGATATTAATAGTATTCAGCCACATGAGATGTTAAAAGTACTTCAAATTATTGACAATCAAGGCAAAAATGAAACTGCAAAAAGAACATTTGACCTAGTATCAAGAATCTACAGACATGCCTGTAATAACGGAGTAGCCAAAATAAATATAATGCATTCTCTTGATAAAAAAGAATCTTTTGCTTCTGTGAATTCCAAAAATTTTGCTCACACTACGGATCCTAAAATACTACGAGAAATACTCATTTCCATTGATAATTATTTTGGTGACTACAATACAAAAATGGCACTTATGGTACTACCTTATTTATTTGTGCGACCAATCAACATACGATTAATGAAGTGGGAGCAAATCGATTTTAAACAACAAATTTGGAGTATTCCTAAGGAGGAAATGAAAACAAAACGAGCACTTGACATACCTCTTACAGATACAGTCATTGAGATTATAAATTCTATGAAACAAATTTCCTATAATACAAGTAAATATGTTTTTCCCTCAAGAATATCAAATATGAAAATTTTAAGCGAAAACACCTTAAACCAAGCATTATCTCGATTGGGTTATGAATATACAGCTCATGGCTTCAGACATACCGCTTCTACAATTTTACATGAAAATATACACAATCATAAAATTTCCTCTGATGCTATTGAATTTCAGTTAGCACATAGTGTTGGTAGCAGTGTTAAAGCTATCTATAACAAAGCTACCTACATTGAAGAACGGACAATTTTGATGAAATGGTGGAGTGACTATTTAAATAAGCTCAAAAATAGTTCACTTACTTAATATGTTAAGTTGTCAAGGTACTTTTGGATATCACTTAATTTCCATCCAACAGATCGTCCGCCTTCTGTTAAATGGACAGAATGTGGAAATTTATTCTCTCTCATTCTTTTGTAAATAGTAGACTTTTTAAGATTCACTATTTTTACTACTTCTGGTAGCTTTAATATCCTTTCTTCTAACATAATTCCCCCTTATCATTTTGTATTAGTATGTGAAGATCACCGTTTGGCAGTTTATCAGTTTCGCTGTTTTGCAAGGATTTATCTTGCAAAAAATAAACAACTGCATTTTTTTGTTCAAGTCGCTTCTCTCTGCACCATTTTGACTCACTTGCCCATTTTTCAAGCCATTTTATAGCTCTTTTGGTACCAAGTTTGAGAGTGTTTAGTGTCATCTGCAACTCTTTAATCAGCTCGCTCTGATTTATCTCTCCTAAATCACCTAAAATAGCTTGTACTTCACTAATAAACTGTGCTTCAATACTAGAGATGTTTGCCTCACTGTATGGAACTTCTTGAACAACTTTTCTATCTTCAATCAAATAAGCTTTCTCTTCAATATCATACCTACTGGCTTTTACTGGTTTTAGCAACAATGTATTGTTAAAATCATTCCTCTCTACCTTATACATGTAATCTGCATAGTTCTCAATCTGCTGAGAATCAGCAAACAAACCTTGTTTATTGGTATGATGTATTACAACGACACCACCACCGGCATTACGAAGCTTTTTTTCAAGCTTGTACAACTGTTCGACATCTACAAAACCATTTCTCTTTTTAGCAATAAGATTTAAAGAATCTTCAATAAGCAGATAATACCTATCTGTGTGCTCTTGTTGTTTATGCACTACCTTCTCAATAAACCTTTGTGCTATCTGTGAAAAATCACCATCAATATTTTTACCTGCATATATAAAATGATCACCAAATAGTTCTATCAATGCTGTTGCACCAGCATTCTCAATATTTTGTGCTCCCATATCCCCATCAATGTACAAGATATAAATCTGAGGGTATTGCTGCAAAATCATACCAATAAAATGCAGAACTAAAGTTGTTTTACCACTACCAGATGCTCCATAAAATACACCAATGGAGTTACTTGGTATAACCTGATCAACTAACCAAAAAAACTCTTTTGCATTTTTAAAATCATCCAAAGTATAGATAAACTTTCTAAATTCATCCTCGAAACTTTTCTTTGTCAAGGATTTATCAATAAATGAAAGTTGCTTTTGCAACTCAACTAGCTCATAATCTTCCAAAATGTCATTATGAACTGCCAATATAGATTCTATTCGCTTTTTTTTCTCTAATAGATGAATTTTATTTTTGATTTTCTCATCTATTTTAGGTAAAATACCTACTGAATCTATAGACATGAATGGCTCAGTTTGACTGGGCTGTTTAGGATTTTCTTTCATAAAAAATCTCCTTATTTTTAAATATTTAGAGATATTTTCCATTTATACTTACATTATTATTTTTCATTAAATCCATTGGGAAGCACTACTGTGAACCCGAAGAGCTTAGCATACACCAAGCATTACATTGCAGTCAAAAGCTATACCAATTTAGCTTTGAAGTTATTTACCATATATGAATCGTTGTGCCCATTTTTTATGCACGAAGCAGATTTTGGTTTATCCGCATACTGTGTTAAATTGCTACAAGTGTAGCATTCTCGTCTACCCGACTTTACATTTTCCATAATTAATATCTCTACTCATTCGTATAGATACCACAGTACTCACTAACGAACTTTAATATCCTAATAAATATTTTTTTAAACTTTACTTAATGTAAGGAGAATATTAAGATTTTCTTATATTTTAGAAGAAATTCTTCTAAAACTTTAGTTGTTCGATGCTCTTTTTTGCCAGATCCCAAGGGAGTCTCCGCCCTTTAGACTTCATAAGTTCAAAAACATCTAGTGCATCATCTGGACTCATCAACCTTTGTTTGACAAACTGCTCAATAATCCAGATGGTACCCTTTAATTCAACACCTTCAGCCACTGCAACTTTTCGAAGCTGTGCATCTCCTGTGATTAATGGACATTCTTCCTGCTTTGCCAAAACAAAAGCAAAAAAATCGTTATCGCTCGGACCATTGTATTGTGTTTGCAAACTACTAACATATTCGATACTCTGAGAATTTAATTTTTTTATCTGCAATCCGTATCTTGGTAGGTCACCATGATGTTCTTCCAGCTCTTCCATATATAAAATATCGGGTACTGCAAACTCAAAAGGGAGTTCAAACATTTGTTCCAATATTCCACAAACATTAAGGTCTATAAAAATATTTGCATCGCTAATAAGAAGCTGCATTATTACCTTCTAACATTCGCATACGATAAAATGCCATCTGTGGCATATCCATAAATTCAGCAGCTTTTGACTCACTTATATAGCCTTCAGCTAAAGCATGAAAAATCAACTGCTCAAAATGGTGTGGATTTTCCGCTGCATACTGCTCTGGTTCATTTTTGCGCCATCCTCGCTTTGAAAATTCTATGACTAAACTTTTATGATAATGCGGTTTAATCACTCTTAAATCTTTAGCACGATAAAGTATCCCTGCCATAGAGATGCCAAACTCCTGTTTGAGAAGTATCAATTCACGCAATTCCAATCGTGTTCGATGCTCTCCAAGTTCTGCATAGAGTGCACTATCTGGTAATAAAAATGATCCTGCAAATCGATCACTTGCTCGCTCTTCATCCATATCTTGAGATAAACGACCTTCTAAAATGAGATGCCCTAATTCATGTGCCATAGTAAAACGCTGACGATCACCTGACCAAGCTTTTGATATTACGATAATATGATAACCGTTTACCGTTGCAGCAAGACCATCAAATTTACTATCAGCACTCTCTTCAATTTCAAATACTCTTATCCCAACACTTTCTAGTACATCAACAAGTTCAGGAATTGGGTTGAGTCCTAAATTCCACGTATGACGGACAATTTTAGCTATATTTTCGATCTCATCAAAACTTTCAATACTATCTGGCAAATCTTTAGGTAGCACAAATTTTGGTACAGGTGGTTGAGGAAAAAGAGACTCAAGCTCTAAGCGTTGCTCAATCTTGTTAAGAATTTTCCCCTCTATCATAGCTAACTTCTTTTGAGAAAGTGAGCTTTTTTTACGATACTCTGGTTTCTCTAGTTTTAAGGGGTTTGGACGTAAAAAATAGCCAGCTTTCACATTTAGTGCTTTTGCTAGTTTCATCAGCATAGTAGAATCTGGAGTTAAAAATCCTTTTTCATACTTATTGATTGCAGTTTGACTTACTCCAACACTATCTGCAAGAGCTCGAAGAGACAAGCCGGAAGTTTTACGGGCACGTACTAACCGTTCTGCTATCATTTTCTCTCCTTGAGTTTACAATTTAATCTTTTATTATCATTATTGTAAACTATTTCAGCTTTATTAAAGCTTATTAAGTTTACAATTTAACTATAATTTTTAATTTTGTAAACCAAAAGGATGAAAAGTGATTGATACTAACTTATTATTTAACTCTTTAAGTAATGCATATGAAGAAGTCTTTATGTTTTTATTTATACTATTTTCTTTAGGAGTTTTATTGTATTTATTTCATGAAAAATTTGCAGATACTTATAGAGAACAAAAAAAACTATTAAACTTTGCATCTAGTATGATCGCTGTACCAATAGTGATGACAATCGGATATATAGTCATGAAAGGTTATCTCATTTGGTTGATAGCGGGAGTGGTGACATTAATAATGATGCTTTTATATAGGCTTGGTATGTTTGATGAACTTTTACATCACTATTAAATGTCGCTAACGGTTAAGAGCTTCCAATTCAGACATTAAACGAAAAAAGCTGATTTTTTATGAAAGGATATGTCATGGCAAACAAGAAACAAACCTCAAAGAGTATCGCTTCTAAAGCATCAAAGGTGCTTAAAAGTAAATCGTCAAGCAAAACTTGCAAATCACTTGCAGGCAGTGCTTTGAGCCAGACTCGTAAGGGTCGTAAATAATTTATAGAGTGCATTGTAGATACGCATCAACTTGGCCACCCGTACGCATAAACACTTGGCCACTTGAGTGCTAAAAAATATTCTTACGACATTGTAGCATAGGGTGGCCAAATAAATTACTGATTTGCAAGTAATTCCCTCATAGAATGCATATGACGGAGCATCCGGACACCCAACGCGTTTCAAATCGGACACCAAGAAAGAGAATATTTTCTGTAACGCCATTCTAGCATAAAGTGTCCGAATGATTTTTTAATATTCGTCAGTTTTGATGCTCGATTTGAGTTTTCGCATCGATGGACCACTCAGTTCTATTCTATGGGAGGAGTGAACAATTCTGTCTAAAATTGCATCTGCAATGGTGTTGTTGTTGAGATAGTTATACCACTCACTTACAGGAAGCTGTGAAGTGATAATTGTAGAATTAATCTGTGTTCTGTCCTCTATGATCTCAAAGAGATTCGTTGCATCATCTTCACCCATAGGTATCACACCGAAGTCATCAAGAATCAGCAGTTTAAATCTTGAATACTTTTTAAGCAGATTAGTATAAGTTCCATCCAACCTTGCAATTTTTATCTCCTCAAGTAATGAAGGAGTTCTTACATAGTAGGCTTTGTACCCATCAAATATAGCCTTATTGGCAAACGCTTGAGCGAGATAGCTCTTTCCAGTCCCAGTTTTACCGGTAATGATGATGTTCTGTCTGGCATCGATGAAGTTGAGTGAAGATAATGACCTAATCTGTGCTTTGTTGATCCCTCTTTGTGGTGTATAGTCTATAGCATCGAGTGCTGCTTGCTTGTCTTTGATTTTTGAGAGTCTGTGATTCATGATAATGCGTTTATTGCGTAAAAATATATCCTGCGCATCAAGAAGCTGATAGAGTCTTTCGCTAAACCCCATAGAATCGTAGTTGATATCCTCCATCTGTTGCATATATGCCTCTTTAAAGCCCTTATAGCCAAGTTCTGTCAGTTTGTTGACAACGGTAGTGTGATTCATTCTTTTGTCCTTGTTTTTTTGTTGTTTGATTGTTATTTCTATTTGTACTCATCCGCACCGCGGATATTGGAGTGGTTGTTAAAGAGTGCGTACTGTGATGATGGTTGCACATTATTGGCACTGTCACTCAGATAGAGCTTTTTATCGAGTATCGATCTGATCGACTTTGTGGTTGTGGTGTTATGCTTTGTAGCATACATCAGCGCCAACTCCAGCTCTGTGTTACCATAGAGTTTTGCCAACGATAAGATGGCTACTATTTTATTATACGCCTGTGGTGGATACTCCATCGATGCAAATATATCCTCCACAAACACACTGCTGAATTCACCTATCTTTTTTGCCCAAGAGCGCAGTCTTTGTGGATTCATACTCTCGTTTACATACTGATGTTTACTTGGCATATGTTCATGCAGTGTCGAGCACTCACCGACTCTTCGCAGGCGTGGATGTGTAGCGATGAGCCTGTTCTTGTGGTAGATATAGACACTCTGTGTGGAGTATCGTACCTCTACCTCTTCTTTGATATATTTGTAAGGTACGGAGTAGTTGCATTTCTCAAGGCTTATATGGTAATCCTGATGCACTTTTGCAATCTTGAACTGTTTATAGACATAGCTGTTTGCAGACAGTGGATTGAGATAGGGTGCATCGAGCTCATTAAAGAGCTCTGTTCTACTCTTTTGGAGATGTTTTATAATCTTGTTGTTGTATCTATCGAGCAACTCCGCTATAGCTTCGTTGAGCTCATCGACACTGAAAAACTTATGGTGGCGAAAGCGTGCGAGAATGTAGCGTTGAATCGCTTGGACACCCTGTTCTGCTTTTGGTTTGTCTTTTGGCTTTCTTGGGCGTGCGGGATTTACTATGACGCCATAGTGGCGATTGAGGTCTGCATAGCTCTCATTGACGACGATACCGTTTTTATTATTGGAGATGATGGCACTTTTGAGATTATCGGGAACTGCCACTCTTGGCACTCCACCAAAGAACCCATAACACTTGACATGGGAGTAGATGAAGTCCTCCTGTCTTTGACTTGGGGTAGCGTGAACGAAGGTGTATCCACTTGCACCAAGTACGGCTATGAATATCTGTGCATACTCCACTTCACCGGTTCTTTGATTGTGTATTGGCATAGTAACACCGCTGTAGTCTACAAACATCTTCTCACCCGCAAGGTGTGTCTGGCGCATGGAGGGGTTGAGTTTTTTGACGAAGCGGCGGTAGTACACGCGAAACTGGGTGTACTGATACCCATCCGGATTATCCTCTTTATACTCTTCCCACAACAGATAGAGTGTCACTTTGGTTTTTTTACGCAGTTTGAGCTCTTGGTGGATATAGTTGAAGTTTGGCATCGCTTTGCGTGAGACGACGACACTGGCTACATCGGGGAAAAACTGTAGTTTGAGTGCATCATCATCTAAAACATCAATCTGTTCTATTGACAATCCAAGCTCTTTAAACCGTTTGATATAATCTGCAACGGTACTTTTGGCTACTCCTGTAGCGTCATGTATCTTTCTGATTGACAAGCCCATACTATGGTACTTTACAATATCACGAACTGATCTCATGGATATAATCCTCATTTTCAACACCCTTGTAAATAAATTTACAAAGAGTGTATTTGAATTTAGAAAATATCTCTTTCTTAAACGAATCTTTGTTGACGCTTTTTTAGTAAAAGTGTCCGAATCATTTTCGTCATCACTGTCCGATTTAAAACCGTCACAGGTGTCCGAACTAAAACGTTATGGGTGTCCGATTTGGTGCATTTTTTGCATAGAGAGTTTCAATGATTTGCATAATGAGAGGATCTTGGTTTCTAATGCCATAGTGCACCTCCTATTTGCATTGGTGTTGTCAATGCCGGTAAGAGTGATAGAAACATTGCCGCTGGTATTAAATCGTCATAGGTTTGCATATCTCTATTTGGAATATACAAAGAGTCAATTTTACAATTGTCTCTATTGAAGTATGATTCTTTTTTTGCTACACTTTTGATGATAACCTTTGGATGGATGCCACCATAAGGTTTAGGCAGACAAAGCAAGTGGGGTTGCTCCTCTGCAAGTAAGTCAAATGGTCTTTGCAGTGTTGTTTGATGTATCCTTATGTTGGCAACATTCTCAAGCCATTTTAAAACCTCTGCATTGGCATTTTCAAGATTTAGTTCATAATGCATCATAGCAAGACGCACTTTAAGGGCATTGTGAAAACTATATCGAAAATAGTGATTAAACCTTTCAACTTTTCCTTTCGTCTTTGGACGATATGGTCTACACACTCTTATTGTAAATCCACAGTGCTTTGCAAAGTCTTCAAAGAGAGGGTTGAGTTTGTGTTTGCCTCTTCCATATACATTGCGTTTAATAATGACTGTGCGCATATTATCGTATAGACACTCTAGTGGAACGCCTCCGAAGTATCTAAATGCATTCATATGGCATGCAAGCAGTGTCTCTATCTTCTCATTATCGACATACTCAACATATGATGCTCTTGAGTATCCCATTGTAGCCACAAAAGCAGAGAGCTTCTCTTTGGGAAACTCGACCCAATCAACTTGCATCTGTTTGGCTGGCTCTGTTTCAAAGCGGATAAGTTTCTCATCATTTTTTATACGCTCACGCAATTCATATTTCTGCATCACCTGCTGAAGCCAACGCAAGCTTCCTTTATACCCTCGCTTTTGTATCTCTGCATAAATAACAGTTGTTGGAATATATGAGTTCTCCTCTTTGGCAGTCTCTAACATCTTTGCAATATGTGGAAGAAATGGATCTACAATATTTTCCACAGGTGTTCTGTTAATAATTGGAACATATCCATCTGGAAGCTTGGAATATTTACGAACTGTCTCACGACTAATCCCTAGTCGTCTTGCCACCTCCGTCTTGTTTAAGCCCTCTTCTAAAAGTTTTTTGATCATCTTAACCTGCCTTTTATCTAACACTTGACCCCTTTCAAAAAAGATGAAAGAGAGTCTATCAAAATTAATTTGATTTTTTAAGGTTTATGTTTAAAAAGTAACTTTGAACTCATTTACTTTAGTGCCAATTTTAGCAGTTCGTTTGACAAATATGGCATTAATAAGTCGAAAACCATCCAAAGGTTTAATTTGGCACACTGATAGAGGTAGTCAATATGCTTCTTATGCTCATAAAGATTTATTGAGGCAACATGGCATTAAACAGAGTATGTCTCGCAAAGGAAATTGTTGGGATAATGCTGTAGCTGAAAGCTTTTTTCATACCCTCAAAACTGAACTTATTTACCATGAGATATTTGAGACAAAGGCACAAGCCAATCAAGCTATATTTGAGTATATCGAAGTCTATTATAATCGACAGAGAATGCACTCTGCAAATGGTAATTTATCACCTGTAGAGTTTGAAGAAAAAATGATGTTACAAGTTGAAACAGCAGCTTAGCATGTTTATGGATAAGTATGAAATAGGGTTGACACATCACATCATCATTGAAATACTCATATAGCCATTGATAATCTTTTTTTTGTATATAGTAAAGCAAAGTATCATGCTCTCTGTCTAGATTATAAAGCTTTTTTAGCTTTTGAGAATCATCTAAAAACTCTTCTTTAAACCAAATATTACTAAGAAATTTCTCTATTATTGTTGTATCTAATCTATGGTCATATAAAAATTTAAAACATTCTTTAATTTGTTTTTCACAAAGAAGCATATAAAACTGAGCTTTGAGATTATTTGGGTTTTCTTTTAATGATTGATCTAACAATTCTTTTGATTTATCATATTTTCTGAACCATGTATAATGTTCAAAAGTTCTAAAATTTTCTTCTAAAAATAAGTATAATTGAAGATATGTAGTTGATTTATCATTTTGATAAGATTGGAGTATTTTATTGAAGTACTTATCTTTATTAGTTTGTATTTGATTCGTAGAATCATGCTTTTTATGTCGGCTAACCCAGTGCATTAAATCATATAAATAATAGTAAAAAAATAAAGTTTCTGAAGCATTTGGAAAATTAGTCTCTAAAGTTTGAATATTTATTAATGCCTCATAAAAATTTGACTTATATAAACTATCTATAATTGTTTTTTTTAATTCTTCCATCACATTACTTTTATATCCACTAAACCTTTCCACCAACACCCTTAAACTTCTCAACAAAAGTGGAAATTTTTTGAAATACACTTTGTTTTTTGCTCAAGTATTGTGGATTAAGCGGGCTCATTTTTGGTAAAATTGCATTGAGTTCAGTACCATTCTCACTAGCATATTCTCGTTTTAATGATGAGACTATATACCGCTTAGCTGCTTCTTCATTTAAGTTTTCATCACTTATTAGCTCTTCTGCCTCGCGTTTTTGTTCTGCTTGAGCAAAAGCGAAAAAAGCATCAATAACACTTGCCTTATCATCTAGTTCATCTAAATTTGTTTGGTTAATAAAATCAACTAAGAGGCTCTCTTTAGCTCGGTTGCCTAGACTTGCACGAATGAGTCGGCGCACCTCTTCAACAAGTGTGGCTTTATCTTTTGTCTTTTTATTATGTTCAAAAATGAGTTCTAAAATATAGTCAAGATTGATCTCTTGAGATTTAAGCAAATCTACCTCAAAAACCACATCATCCCAATCTACAGTGGCACTCTCTTTCTCTTTAGCAGATTTTTCACGACGGAGCCAATCACGAATATCATTATATGTTGAGCGATAATCTTGAAGAGTACGCTCACTTGGTACTTTAATCTCTTGCATGATCTTCAAATCATCATCATTTAAATAGTACTTAGATTTAAACTCCTCAACGGCACTCTCATCATTCATATCTACATTTTGTAACTCTTTAAGCCCAACAAACTCATCGTAGTTTTGTAATACATTTTCAACACGCAGATATTCACCAAAAAGTTTGGCAAAATCTTTTTTATCTTTTTCTGTAACTATTGTCTCAGGGTCGCCAAAACGCTCTTCTAACTCTTTAACCACATCAATAAATCCGCGTCGTGCATCACCAGTTACTGTGTCACTAAAGCCCTCCATATACTCTTTATAACTCTTCTCAAGCACTACATTTTTAGTGTTTTTATCACCAAAAAGTGTAATGGCATCAACAGTTGCTTTTTCTAAATCACGAAAGGTTACAATGTTTCCAAAAGTCTTCGTAGCATTATAAATACGGTTTGTACGTGAATATGCCTGCATAAGTCCATGATAACGCAGATTTTTATCTACAAAGAGAGTGTTCAGACGCGGTGCATCAAAACCTGTTAAAAACATACCTACAACAATGAGCAGATCAACCTCTTGACTTATCACTCGCTTGGCAAGATCACGGTAGTAGTTTTGAAAACTTTTACTATCAACGCCATAAGAGGTTTGAAACATTTCGTTATAGTCATTGATTGCCGAGTTTAAAAACTCTTTAGCACTACTATCCATCGCTGATGGTTCAAAACTCTCATCAATAATATCTCCTACCGCATCTTGCTCTTCATTTGCCGCATAAGAAAAAATAGTAGCAACTTTAAGTGGTTTTTCACCCTCTTTTTGCAAATTTTTAAATGCCTCGTAGTAAAGTTTGGCAGCTTCAACACTGCTTACTGCAAACATCGCATTAAAGCCTTTAGAGCCACCTGAGAGTCGATGTGTTTTTTGTTTGAAATTATTTAAGATGTATTGTGCGATTTCATCTATTCTATCAGGATGCAGTAGTGCTTGCTTGTTCTCTGCTGCTGTGAGTTTTTTCTCATCCGTCTCACTCTCTATGGCTTTAAACTGTGGTCGTACATCATTATAATCTACTTTAAACTTCAGCACCTTTTCATCGCGGATAGCATCGGTGATGACATAGGAATGCAACTCTCGCCCAAATACACTCGCGGTCGTTTCAGCCCCCAAAGCATTTTGAGGAAAGATAGGCGTGCCTGTAAAACCAAACTGATAATACTTCTTAAACTTTTTTTGTAGATTTTTTTGTGCTTCACCAAATTGGCTCCTGTGTGCCTCGTCAAAGATAAACACCACTTGACTTTGATAGATTGCTAAGTCATCTTCACTTTTCATCAGGTTATTGAGTTTTTGAATGGTAGTGACTATGATTTTATTATCTTGTTTGGCGATGTTTTTCTTCAGCCCTGCCGTACTCTCTGAACCGTTTACGCTATCTGGTGAAAAGCGTTGATACTCTTTCATAGTTTGGTAGTCAAGATCTTTTCTATCTACCACAAAAAATACTTTCTCTATAAAGTCAAGCTCTGTAGCAAGTCGCGCTGCTTTAAAGCTTGTGAGTGTCTTACCTGAGCCTGTAGTGTGCCAGATATAACCTCCACTCTCGGTACAACTGTAGTTTTTTGCCTCATAAGAGCTTTTTATCTTCCAAAGGATGCGCTCAGTCGCTGCTATCTGATAAGGACGCATCACAAGGAGGGTATTGCTCACATCAAATACAGAGTAGTGTATTAGCACATTTAATAGTGTCTTTTTTTGAAAAAATGTAGCGGTAAAATCTTTTAAATCTTTGATAAGTGTATTGTCAGATTTTGCCCAGTTCATCGTAAAATCAAAACTGTTTTTATTGCGTTTGGTGGTGTTGGCGAAGTAGCGTGTATCTGTACCGTTTGAAATCACAAAAAGTTGGAGGTATTTAAAGAGGGAGTGCTCAGCATTGAAGCTCTCTTTTGAGTAGCGGTGTACTTGATTAAATGCTTCTCGTATGGCAACACCTCTTTTTTTTAGCTCAATCTGTATCAAAGGTAAGCCGTTGACTAAAATGGTAACATCATAACGGTTGGCATGAGAACCACTCTGCTCAAACTGTTTGATGACTTGTACACAGTTACGAGCGATGTTTTTTTTATCTAAAATGTAGATGTTTTTAATATGCCCGTCATCAAAAACAAAATCATAGATATAGTCATTATGAATTTTTCGAGTTTTATCAATACTATTCTCACTTGGCTTGTCCAAATACTCCTCAACAAAGCGTTGCCACTCACCATCACTAAAAGTTACATCATTGAGTTTTTGCAGTTGATAGCGTACATTAGCAAGCATTTTTTGCGGTGTATTTAAACCTTGAACATACTCATACCCTTGATTTTTCAGATCAACTATCAATTCATTCTCTAAATCGGCCTCAGTTTGGTAGCCACTTCCCTCTTGAAAGATTTTGGTGTATTTATCAAGTATTATAAAGTTGTTTGACTCTGCTATGGGTTTAGTTTGGTTAATCATTATTTTCTACTTCTTTCCAATATTTTGATTCATTTATTAAATAATTAAATAATAATTTAACAGTTTGTTTCTCTGGCTCAGTTGGTTCTGCAATTTGTTCACTCGATAGGCTGCTATGAGAATAAAAAGTCATAATACGACTTACATAAGCTTCTCTACCATCTTCTGGTAAAAGCTCAGACCATTTGCTGTAACCTAGAAAATTAGCAGTTTTTTCATATAGATTACGAAGTAATACAAAATGATATTTTGATATTTCATTATTTTCTATAGCTTTTTTAATAGTATCTCTTAGAAATAAATGGTAAGAAAAACTTGTATTTGAATCTCCATGTTTTTCATCTAATTCAAAACTACCATCTCCATTTTTTATAAGCATATAACTGCCTTTTTTACTTTTTAAACCAAGTTCATTGTAAAGTACATTATAAAAAAGTGGATTATGAGTTGATAATATAAATTTTACATCCGATGTGCTAGATTTTATTAATTTAGATAGATTTACAGCCAATTCTATTAAGTGATTCTCGTCCAATGAACTAACTGGGTCATCTATAAATACATATTCTAAATTATGAAATGGATTAGTATTATCATATTCTAACTCAGGCTTACTTAGTTCACTAATCACCTCTTCAAGTAGTATGTAAAATACACTCCAAATAAAGTTGCTCTCTTCACCCTTTGATATTTTTATACTATTTATACCACCATCATCACTATACAGAAATTCAACATTAGAAAATCTTTTATTTTCAGATTTACTTCCATTTGCCAATATTATATTTTCTTCATTGAATTTAGGCGTGATTTTACTACCACTAACTTGTTGAAAATTAGTAATTATATTTCCATCTTGACCTTGTTCCTTTAATATCCATTGAGTAAATGAATTAGGTTTAATGATTAGTTTTACTTCATCATTGTCCCAATAAAACAGATCTTCCGTAAAAGCATTATAGTAAATAATCTTTGTAAGTGCTTCTTCCTCTTCACTTTCATCTGTTGTAGCAGCAATTAATTTTTTAAACTCTTTTGATAATCTTGTTTTTCCTGTACCATTAAAAGCATAGATGAGTTGTACTTTTTTAGGTGAAGCTTGTAGTTGCTCTGCAATCTCTCTTAGTGTATTTCCCATTTTATCTCTCTACTTCTGATTTTGGAAATGTTAATAGCAAGTCACGATAATATTCATACTGTTTTTCTCTTAGTTCTATTTCTCGTGGTAGACCCTTGTTCATGGAGTTTGTGAGGGTGTCAAATTTATCTAAAATATCAACAATTTCTTTTTGTTTTTCAAGAGATTTTTTCGGATTATTTGGATAAGGAATAGGAACTAGAAATTCACTAAGAGCTTTTTTATTTAAAGCAGGAACACCTGCCATATTTGCAAGCTCAATTATATCTTTTACTCTGTTAGACATAATATAATAAATAAACCTAGTAGTTACACTCTGATTTATACTACATATCCTATAACATAGTGGACCACACCAAAAAGGACTACTTTGATAAGCTACATATCCTATACCTCCCTGTCCCCTAGAAGGTGTTGTAATAGTTTCTGGTTCTGTGTTGTACTCATTTAAATATCCTGATGGTGTTGTACCAGCATTAATAAATGAATATTTACCCTCTCCAATACCCTTTGGAGCTTGCCCCACACCAATGCTACATAAATCTCCCAACTTCTTCCACTCAACTTCATCCTCTTCAAAACGCAAAAGCTTGTCACGGTAGTAGCTGTACTGCTTTTTTCGAGCCGACAGCTCCGCTGTAAGCTCCGCTGTAAGCTCCGTGAAATTGTCCAGTACACGGACAATTTCACTTTGTGCATCAAGTGATGGAATTGGTATTAACTTTTTTGCAAAATTACTAATCCACTGACGCTTATGATCACCATCTATTAAATCACTAGGCAAAATATTTAACCAATAATAAATATATTTGAGTAACACTTCAGAGTCATCTTTTGATGTAATCATTTTCATTGCTGATGATTTAGCTTTAAAATCAAAATCAACCCATTTGTTCGCAGTAGTAAAATCATCAAAAATAATAACAGGACTCTCAGATGCTCTGTAAATACCCCCTACTTCATCTGTATATCCAAGAATAAAAGTTTTACCTGCTGTCAAAACTGGTGTATCAAAATCATCGCTATAGTTTTTTGATTTTACTAAGTATTGTGTTGGCTGTTCATAATTTGCAACTTCACCTAGTTGTTTCCATTCGACTTCTACACCCTCAAGCAACTCTTTTATAGTAACTCTACTGCTCACGCTTCTATCTCCGCCACTATCGTATCTATCTCAGATCTTAGCTTATCAATCTTCTCTACTGTGCTTTTAAGTTCTGCGTTAAGCTCTTTTATATTTATCTTCTCTCTAGTATCCTTAGCCTCTACATAGGAGCTCACAGAGAGGTTATAGTCATTTTGGGCAATTTTCTTAAACTCTACCGATGCAGCAAAATGCTCGACATCCTCTTTAGCATCAAAAGTCTTTATAATCTCTTCTATATGTTTGTCTTCTAGTATATTGGTATTGGTTTGAGATTTAAAAAGTCCACTTGCATCGATAAACTGCGTTTTTGTACCGCTCTTGTGCTTGGAGAGTACCAAGATATTAACAGCAATAGAAGTACCATAGAAAAGATTTGGAGCTAAGGAGATAATAGTCTCTACATAGTTGTTCTCTACCAAATATTTTCTTATCTTCTGCTCCGCTCCCCCGCGGTAAAAAATCCCCGGAAAACAGACAATCGCTGCACGCCCTTTGCTTGAGAGATAACTAAGAGAGTGTAGCACAAAAGCAAAATCAGCTTTTGATTTAGGGGCTAATACACCAGCAGGAGCAAAACGGTCATCGTTGATGAGTGTTGGGTCACCACTCCCTATCCACTTTACAGAGTATGGAGGATTTGAGACGATGGCATCAAAGGGTTTGTCATCTATAAACTCTGGTTCTGTTAAAGTATTGCCAAGCGTTATCTCAAACTTGTCATAGTTGATGTTATGTAAAAACATATTCATACGAGCGAGGTTATAGGTAGTGTGGTTAATCTCTTGACCCCAAAAACCATCCTCTATAATGTGTGCATCAAAATGTTTTTTAGCTTGCAAGAGTAATGAGCCGCTTCCACAGGCAGGATCGTAGATTTTATTGACTCTCTCCTGCTTATGCATAGCAAGTTGCGCTATAAGCTTAGAGACACTTTGCGGAGTAAAAAACTCCCCTCCGCTTTTTCCTGCATTGGCAGCGTAGTTAGAGATAAGAAACTCATAAGCATCACCAAAGAGATCTATTTGATGCTCCTCAAACTCACCAAAGCTAAGCCCTGCTACACCTTTCAAAACGGCACTTAAACGCTTGTTTTTCTCTGTTACCGTATTGCCGAGACGATTACTAGTTGTATCAAAGTCGGCAAATAGTCCTTTTATATCAGGTTCAGACGGATACCCGTTTGCTGAACTCTCAATATCCAAAAATATTTTAGCTAAATCAGTATTGAGATTCTCGTTAGTATCTGCACTTTTTACAAGATTGACAAAAAGTTGGCTTGGGTAGATAAAATAGCCTTTTGTTTTAATGGCATCATCTTTAATCTCTGGAGTGATGACATCATCGCTAAGTGCAGCATAATTAACACTCTCATCACCCCCTTCAATGTAAGTAGAAAAGTTTTCACTGATAAAGCGATAAAACAGAGTACCAAGTACATACTGCTTAAAATCCCAACCATCGACTGAACCACGAACTTCGTTGGCGATTTGCCAGATTTGGCGTTGTAGCTGGGCACGTTGCTCTGTACTTTGCATTATTTACTTCCTTTTTTTGTTACGCTATATAGTCTCTTTAAAATTACTCATTTTATCTAAGTTTATAGTAAAAATGGTTTAAAAACCTTGTCTTTTTAACTCTTTTGCAAACTCACTCAAACCTAACTCTATTTTTTGTATCGCAGCATCATTACTCAGTGGTACAAGTTGCACCATACCATCTTTGAAGTTGGCTTTAAAAACTTGTCTGTTTTCTTTATTCATAACTACGTCATCATACTCTTTGTAAAACTCATAATGTGCACTAAATTCTTCCGCAAAAACAGTTTTTACACTACTTGTCATTTTTCACCTTTTGTTGAATTTTTTCTTTGAGTAAAGCTCTTAGAGCCTCTTTTGGATATATGTAACCACCTATCTTATACGGGGTTTTGTTTATTCTCTTTGCAAGTGATATCTCATCTTCACTCATATCGTACCAATCAAGCATGTTTTTCATATCATTCATGCTACCAAGAACAGATCTGCTCGAAGTTTTTGTATAGTTTATATCTATAAAACCTTCTCTCATAATACTAAGTTCTTGAAGTGTAAAATTATCTTGACGCATAAGCTCCATAACCCTATCTCTCATCATCTCCAAAAATAGAGGTAGGTCTTTTTTTGTAACACCGTAGAAAAAAGCACTGTACAGTGTTGCAGTGTGTGTAATAAGCAGACATTTTCTCCTGCCTATATTAAATATATTGCCATGCCATGATGAGAGTGTATCTATCTCTATCTCTGTTGGTTTCACCCCTACAAACTCTTGCAGTTTTTTTGTGGATTGCAGTATCATACCTACTCCCCTCCCAACATAAACCCAATTCCAAAAGCAGCTGCTAGTGGTAGTAACCAATTAGAAGTGTTGGAGTTTTGTGCTGTTTGCATTTGATATTTTTGTATAAACTCTATTTGAGTTTGTATATCGGGTGCATACTCTATTTTTGCATCTTCTGGATTGTTTTGCAAGGCATCTTTGATGTTTACATGTAAAAGAAGTAACTCTTTGAGCATCACCGAACAGATAGAGACAAAAGCATCTAACACCTTTTGCTCTTCACTAAAATCTTGGGCATAAAAACACTCTATATCTTCATACACTTTTATAAGCTTATCTATCTCTTTTCCCAAATACCAAAAAGCATGCGATATTTTTCCATCCGCCTCTTTTTCATCCGCATAGTTTTTGTTAAGGAGTGGGTTTATTTTATCTTGCAGAACATGAAGTAAATCTTTGTTTATCTTATCTAATTTTTCGAACCACTCTTCAATAGTTGACTCCATATCAAAAATTACTCTTTTTTTCTCAAGATTTTTTGCCAAACTCTCTTTTATACGGAGTCGGTTTTGGTTGATAGCATTATATGTTTTTTGCATCATTTTTCACCTCTTTGTATAATTTGTTTTTTACATACTCACTCAGACTCTTGATAGTTCCATAGCCTAAATGTTTTTTAGAGATATTAGTTAGGGAAACTCCTAGTTCATGCAACTCTTTTATCTTCTCTCTATCTTTATCGTAGATGCTGCCTTGAATGGTACCTTTAGGCTTACCAAGTTTAATCCCTTTGGCTTTTCTGGCTTGCAGAGCTTCTTTTGTTCTTTTACTTATAAGATCTCGTTCTAACTGTGCAAAGGCTGAGAAGATATTTATCTGAAAATCTGTAAATGGGTTTTGTTTATTTGGTTTGATGAAGAGTTGCTCTTTGAGTATGTGAAGGTTTACACCTTTTGCTATGAGTCTGTTGACAATCGTTACAACATTCACAACACTTCTGCCTATTCGGCTTAGTTCTGAAACGATTAAGTGATCATCAGCTTGCAGAGATTCAAACAGTTCATCAATTTTCCTGTCTTCATCTTTTTTGCGACTACTCATCTTCACTTCGATGAATTTAACTTTACCAAGTGAGTTTTTGTTTGCATAGTTTAAAATGGAGTGTTGTTGATTTTGCAGATCTTGCTGGTCTGTACTGACTCGAATATAACCGATAGTTTTTGCCATAATTATCCTCATTTACCTGTTAAGATAATTATAACATAAATTATTTAATATTTTTACTTTTTATATATACTTTTATAGGTAAATAAAAATGACTATCTAATGTTCATTAAAATGTAATATTATTGGAGGTCTGTTTTCATGATTTTAAGTGTAATAAGCAAGTCTTCTATATGGTCTTGGCAGATACTAAAGATAACCTCTGCATCTAAATCAAAGTAGTGATGTGAAATAAAATCCCGTATCCCCTTAATTTTTCTCCATTCAACTTGAGGATATTTGACTAAAAGTGTTTTATCGGTGATGTGGTCTATATTTTTTAAGCTCTCTCCAACTGCTATGAGTTTCATACAAATACTGTCAAGTTTTTCCTGTCCCTCTTTGGTATGAGCAAAATCATCTTCACATTTTGCAAATGTACATCTCTCTTGAACAGTCTCTATAGCATCTATGATTTGATCTAAAATGTCAATAATGAGTGTTTTATCATACATAGATACCATCTTTTTCAATGCGTCTTTTAAGTGCCATGTTCATTTTATCTCGCAATCGAACAATATCAACTTTGGTATGGAAAGAGTTTTCTAATTCCTCTTTAAAGTCATAAAGTTTGAAATAATCACTCAAAGGAGTTTCAATGGCGATATCTACATCACTGTCATCTCTGTTTTCATTGCGTGAGTAAGATCCAAAAAGAGCGAGTTTGGAGATTTGATACTTTTGCATAAAATCATCTTTATGCTCTTTTAGATAAGTGATAATTTCATTCTTTGTCATAGCAAACCTCCTTTTTTATTATAGCAATTATATCATACTTTGGTGACTATGATTTCTCGCTGTACTTTGAGTAGCCATTCTCATAGCGATATTTTGCAATAGCAATAACAACTACTGCAAGTGTAAATACACCAAGTATCAAGTTTAAATAAAAATCATCTCTTATAAACTGCTCCTACTAAAAAATATCATTTAAAAAGTTTTTTGCTTTTTGCATATTTAGCTCTATCAAAACCACAAGCAAAAAGAGTCCGCCCATAAAACTTGCAACCAAATGCATGTTTGAAAACAGTGTTGCCAATGCCAGTAAAAAAAGTAAAATTAAAAACTGCATAAGATATTTTAGCATTATAAAAATTAGTTTCATATTTTATATCCTAAGAAAAACCGTACAACACTATTCACTATCGTTCATATAGTATACGTTTTAGTCACATAAATTTTTAGTATTTTAATAAAATTTACTACACCTCTTTAGAGGTAGTTGCTATTTCCGTCACATAAAAACTATTTCTTTAAGTCTCAAAAAATAAAATCGGTTCACACTATTCACTGTCGTTCATAATATAGCTGTTTTCAGGGTATGAAATTTCACAATTCCTCATTATCTCTATAGAGGTATATAGCTGTTTTCAGGGTATGAGTAAAAAAATAAGGGTTTTTATATATATAGCTATTTTCAGGGTATAATGATATAATTATAAAATCTATTGCAAAGGACACAAAATGAACACTCTTTTAGATATTTCAAAGTACCCAAATAAAGCCTATGAATATATGCACAATATACTTTTAGATGGAAAATTTAAATGTGATTATATCTACGATGATGATACTTCTGATGCTGCAATAGGCTTTTTATATGATGTAATAAATACTCATAAAGAGTTAAAGCCACACATTGAAGAGATGAATAAAATCGCTAAAATTCGTTCAGAAAAAAGCAAGTCAAAGCTTGAAAAAATTACAGAAACTTGGCTCAAAGGTGCTTTTTTTGAGAGCTTTAAACAAGGTTTTAAAGTGAGTAGAAACTACTTTATAGACTTCGTTCTAAAAATATATATGCCACAAGATGAAACAAGAAAAAAAGCATTGAAGGTGTCAGCAAGGAAACTATTTGATAAATATATGAAGCTAAATAGAAAAAAAGTTGATAGAGTAAAAGCAACACAAAAACTCGATGAACTCAAAGCTCAATTTCCTCAATATGATATTGAAAAAGCCTATTCATATGCCGTCATAAGTGGAAAGTTTGCTCTTAAAAATGATGATATTAAAGATTTTATGAGAATTATAACACTACTAAAAAAGTAGTAATTTAGCACTAAAAAGAAACTACTTGTGTACTAATTTTCAGTTTTACTACCAAATTAGTGTTTTTTTAGTAGATTTTTACTGTCATTTTACTACTTTAACACTAATTTTTTACATCCTCTCAAGTAGCACCCCATCTTTGAGTAGAAGAATTTTATATGTACTTCCATAGGGATTTTTAACACACTTGAGCGTAAACTCATTGAGATTCGCAGAAGCTTGATTCTTCAATTTACAGTTTAAAACTAGACTATCTGCAACCGATGCAAGTTGATCTTTAACTTCATCTGTAAGTTCATTTGGTGAAGTTTGTCCGATATACTCAACATCTCCATTGCTGCACTTTTTAAAGTTCTCAATATACTTTTGGCCATACAACTCTTTGGTTACACTAACATACTCACATCCATCTTTAAGAGTACCATTGTATGAAGTTGTATATTTTAACTCACCCATTGCCACAGATGTATCAAGTTTTGAGCTAAGTGTTTGAGCTGCTAATCTGCTCTCATTTTTCACAAGTGTTGCATCTTTCTTTTGAGCTTGAGATATGACACTGCTTTTTGAGACCTCTTGAACTTGTGATGATGGTTTTGAGGAGAGTGTATCAGCACCTATTTTCTCATACACAACGCCTTTGGCTTTTAAATAGTCTTTATCTATGCCCTCAGTAAGTGTATATTGTGGATATTTCGTATTTTGTTTTGGATGCTCTATCACGAAAGCAAAATGTGGTTTTGCACTGTTTTCACACACTAGAAACTCTGGAGTCATAAAAATATTGATACTGCTTTTATTTTTTATCTGCTCCAGTCGTGTAAAATAATAATCATCTATCAGCATCAGTTTGTTCTTTGTAACTGCATTTGAGATATAGAGCTCTCCATCATTATAGGTGCAATATTTTTGAGCACCAGTGTTTACCTCATATCTCCAAGTGGCCTGACTGTTCTCATCTACATCAAAATACTCTTTAGATGATTTACCCTCTGCATAACTTCTGTATTTGGAGCTATGCAACCAAGTTTTTTGCCCTGTTTTTTGTAAGTTTTTATGTGTTATAAGATAATATCTTGAGTAGGTTTGCATATACCCACCGCCGATTATGTGTCTTTGTCGCAGTCCTATACTGCTTTTCATATACTCTATCTCAAACCCATCTTTGGCAGATGCACATCTGTAAAAACCGCTATACTTTCCAAAGCCTTGAGATCTCATATCGTTTTTATAGCCTTGATACGCAAAACTAAATGCCGTTGGAAGTTCATTAATGGTTCTAATTGCCTGATCACCATAAATGCCATTACCACCAATAGCTTGACAATACTCTTTTGCATCATCAAGGATCTCCATAACATCACTCGCACTTCTCATGGTTGTTTGCTCATTTGTGGTTCTGTACTCTATGATACTTTGATGAGGCAGTTCCGCTATGATATTGTAGTGAGAAACATCATCGGCTCTTTTTTGGTTGATATATTCTTTAAAAGAGGTGATGCTTTTATCAAGTTTTACATTTGGTTGTGTAGCCATACAGCCTGACAATATAAAAATGGTTGTAAGTGTTAATGCAATATTTTTACTCATTTTACAACCTTAGTAGTAATATCCATAGTAAATATTATGGCAAACACCCTTTCCACTAGGATTAAACCATGTCACAACTAATGGCAACCACAGTAAAAACTTAAAAAATTCACCTTGGGAGATCTCTATAGCCGTTTGCTTTGCATACTCAAAATCATACCCATACCAATATGCGACAAATATTGCAGCAGCTACTAATGCTCCTCCTAGATACCCAAAAACTATTCTGACAAACACATTTACCAAATATTCAAACATCATCTTCCTCCCATTTTTATACATATTATAATTCAAAAAAGCTTAAAAATACTTCACTATAGGGAATTTTATAATTTTTATCAATCCTATATAATCAAATATAAACCATATAGGATATTTGCAATAGAAAATTTAGAAGAGATTACACCAGAAGAGATTGAAAAATTTCATAGAATTATTGTTGAAAATGTCAAAAAAGCACGAAAAGAAAAAGGTGTATCTCAGTTAAATTTAGCACATATGATAGGACATAAATCTGTCAGCACTATTGCAAAAATTGAAGCTGGTCTTGAAAATAAGCACTATAATATTGAACAACTTTATAAAATTGCTAAAATTCTTGATATTAAAATAACAGATTTATGCTCATAGAAATATGTTTCCAAACTGCGAAACTGCCAAAGATCTCATACAACACATTCGAAAATTATAACAGTATTTTTAACAGTATAATATTTCACAATAAATTAAATTACTCCCATTTTAAGGGATGAATTAGATGAGTTCGAATCTCTGAGGGTCCACCATTTTATCTCTCTAATTTAAACACTTTCAAACAATATAAATCTTAGCTTTAAGCTCAAAACAATTCAGGTCTGACTTGTATATAAAATTACTTATTTTTCCATTTGAAAATGTCAAGAAGTACAATTTTATTTTTATTGTTATCAATTAAATAGGGTATTGTATATCCTTTAAAAATATAATCTCTAATATTCTCGTCATCGTGATATAAAAATTTTCTTGATTTGTAAGGAAAATTTAGAATATTATTTACAGATTTTTCTAGTAGTCTAAAATATCATCTAATGCAAGTGAAAAGTCATCTCTCTTAATAACTTCCATTAGCTATGTGTGTCTTTGCAGCAATCTTTTTTCTGTATCATCCCAAAAACTATTATCAATCTTTGAACTTAGCTTGTATGTCTATTTGATTTTTCAAAACCTTTTCATACAGGCTGTCTTCAAGCTGTAGTTTAATAATTTTCATAAATGCTGCTCCTTACAAAAATACTCTTTTAAAAGTATATCTAAATAATCCTTTTAAAATTTCAGATTAATCACTGATTTCTCGCACTGTTATTTTAAACTTAATTAAAAAAATATCTCATTTTTATATATTCTTTTATTATCTTATAATCTTTGTACTGCTATAATTTCGAGTAAAAATTATTTACTCTCATTTAAGTATGGGGCATTAGCTCAGCTGGGAGAGCGCTTCGCTGGCAGCGAAGAGGTCAGCGGTTCGATCCCGCTATGCTCCACCATCATATATTCTTTTCGTCTATCAAATTCCTTATTTATCATTTTATGCTAAAATAAAAACATGAATTTTTATAAGAAACTATTATTATTGCCCTTACTGTCAATTTCTCTGTATGCCAACTATTGGGATGATTACAATCTTTTTGCAGAGTATATGGGATATGAAAGAGATTACAACAAAGCTGTTAACATTGCAAAAAAGGAAAAGAAAGACCTTCTTGTAATTCTTGTAAGTGACGGATGTCCTTTTTGTCATCGTTTAGTGGACACAATTTTAATAAAAAAAGATATCCGAGACTATATTAACAAAAAGTATATAAAGCTTATAATAAATCGCGATACAGATAAAAATATTCCAAAAAAACTTATCAGACCTTTTTCACCGGTTACCTATATTATAGATGCACCCAGTGGACAGATTATTGATGAAATTGACGGTTGGCAGGAAGAGGAAAACTACTTATGGCATCTTTAATAAAAAATTTTACTCTCAGTACAATTACTTTAGTTGTACTTTTTAGCGGATGTACCCAGCCAAAAAACCTTTCCTATGCACAACAGATAAAAGAAAGAACCAAGTATTACTCTTCTTTAAGTGAAGAAGAACAAATCAAAGCAGTCTCGCAGTACTGGTGGAAAATACAATTTATAAAAGCTCCTTCGTATAAGGTACAAAAAGCAGCATTAGAAACCTCTCCAAGAGCTATTGAAGAGATTGAAAATCCAACAAAAGAGATTCAAATTCTTGCAGTAAACAAGATTATGAAAGACGGCAGCTTTAACATAGCACTAACAAAACTGATTGAATCGTTTGATGAAGAAGCACAAATAATCGCAGTGAGACATAATCCGCAAATCATTCAATTTATCACTTACCCTTCAGAAAGAGTGCAACTTGAAGCAGTCAAAATCAATCCCTTTGTTATCAAAAACATCATTAATGCGACACAAAAAGCAAAACAGGAAGCCGTCAAACGCAATCCGAGAGTTGCAAAGTTTTTACGCAAAAAGATGTAAAAAGCGCACAGCAAAATAACAACAGGGGGAAGGAATCTCCTCCCTCCCCTGTTGCATATTAAAAACTAGAAGTCAAAACGGTAGGCTTCATCTTCTTCTACAATACGGTTTCCTGAACCTTCCGGTGCATAAGGGTACAGCGTTGCGGCAGCAGGTCCCACATCGACAGAATCGTTATATTTTATATGCTCGGTATAGCGTGAAACATCTGTTCTCCACGGTGAATCTTCAGGAAGCATTTGTTGCCCGTAAGTATCTACTGCATCTGCAAGTTTTGACCACTGAATCCATGAACCGTCATACATGTGTGTTTTATATCCTAAAATTTCATACGATGCAAATGTAACAAGCGATGCGCGAGTACCCGTTCTACAATATGTATATACATCACTGTCACGCTTTACACCCAATTTTCTAAACGTTCTCTTGAGTTCTCTTTTTGAAAGAAAAGTCATTGATGCATCACGCTCATCGACTATGCCATCACCATTAATATCTTTTACATAATCCTGAGTGTTAATAACGCTGCGGTATTCTAGATTCACAGCCCCTCTAATATGTCCCTCAAACGCAGAATAACACTGCTGGTCATGGTTCACACCACACTCTTTTGTTTCTGTTTTACTTTTTTTGACTTCGATTTCAGCATTGTATTCAGCCGCACTTCTGCCATCAATGATAACATCAGATTTTTTGTTTGCATCAATTACATTCATCATATCTTCCATACTTGCAAACAAAGAGAAGTTTGGTTGCGTAGGAAGTGTTTTAATAGATGTAAAGTTATGGCGCTGTGCCGGTAAACGACCGCTTTTTGGGTCACCAAAATCAAGTTTTCCGCCCGGAGCCATCAAATACTCAGATCCCATCTCTGTAAACATAGACTCTTTACTTTGCACACCCGCTCTTTTAATATGAGGATTAAGTTCAGGGTCAAACATATACATTGCCGTTCCGTTCATTAATGCAACATGGTCCTTTTTCATTCCCCAGTAAGTCATTGTCCACAAAAATCGTGATGCCAGTGCCATATTTTTAGGTTCGTCTGATGCCACAACAACCAAAAGCATATCTTCATTCGGGTTGATGTCATATGCCCAAAAAGCACCATCCATTCCTGTCATACCACCCGAAAAAATCGGCATAGGGATATCAGAGATCCCATCATTACGAATATCACCTGTAGTGGTACACCCTGCTGTTCTGTCAAAAGTAAATACATGTACATCATCATGCTTTACAAATGGCTTACTGCCCGGTAAAAGTCCTACCTGCATTACAAACAGACGCCCGTTAACACCGGCTGGCTTATTCGATTCCCAGTCATTAATCCATTTTGCGGCAACATCTGCATTTACAAGACCGTACTCATTGTTTTTATAACTTCTTTGATCGTGATTCAAACTCCTTACAACTTTTATAGAATGCCCTTTTTTAGAAACTTTTTCAAAAAAGTTTGAAAAAGTGCCTGCTTCAAGTGATACAGCCAAGGTTGCTGCAACCAAGATAAGTGATGTTTTGTTCATTTTTACTCCATATTTTAAAAATTTATCGTAACTCTATCACAAAAATATAATTTTTATAATTTTTTGACGTTATAATATAAATTAATATTAAAGGTGAGTAAAAATTACACACTATTATTGTAAGAGTTATAGAAATAAAATGTCGAATAAAAAATTGATAATGTTTATATAATGTTATAATACTTTATATGATAAAGTTGCCGATATACAATGTCTTAAAAGATATAAAAAACTCACTGCAAAACAACAACACCCTGCTTTTACAGGCACCTCCGGGGGCGGGAAAAAGCAGTGTTGTTCCCATCTCTTTACTTGATGAAGCCTGGCTTCAAAACAAAATCATCATTATGCTTGAGCCGCGGCGTGTGGCTGCCCGTATGGTTGCTTCGCAAATGGCAAAACTTCTGGGGGAATCACTGGGAGAGCGTGTGGGCTACCAGATAAAAATGGACAGTGTTTATTCAAATAACACCAAAATCCTGGTTGTTACCGAAGCTGTTTTGGTGCGCAAACTCCAAAACAATCAGACTTTGGATGATGTGGCTATGATTATTTTTGATGAGTTTCACGAACGCAGTATTCACACTGATTTGTCCCTTGCGCTCTCTTTGCAGGTACAGGAATTCTTACGTGATGACTTGAAAATCCTGATTATGTCCGCCACACTCAATGCAAACGAAATCTCCTCCCTGCTCGGTGATGTTCCCGTGATAACTTCAAAAGGCAAGATGTTTGATGTGCAAAATATATATCTTGACATCAAAACAAAACAGCCTGATGCACGCTCTTTGAACGCTTTACTTCTCAAAACGACACTGCAGGCACTCAAGAAGCATACAGGAGATATTTTACTCTTTTTGCCAGGAGTCAAAGAGATAAAAAATTTGCAAAACGCACTTTTTAATACCATTACACATAAAGATCTCCTCGTTTTACCGCTCTACTCGTCACTCTCAAAAAAAGAACAGGACAGAGCACTCTCTCCCTCCTCAAAACGAAAAATCATACTCAGTACAAACATTGCACAGACATCTCTGACCATAGAGGGTGTGACAGTCGTGATAGACTCGGGGCTGGAAAAGCTCTCACGCTACAACCATGCCAATGCGATGAATCATTTGGAAATGTCCTTTATCTCAAAAGATGCCGCCGTACAAAGAGCAGGCAGAGCCGGAAGGCTCTCAAACGGCGTCTGCTACAGGCTGTGGCATGCATCAAAAATACTGCAACCGTCCACAAAACCCGAAATACTCCGAACGGATTTAAGCTCACTGATGCTGGATTTGGCTTTATGGGGTGTTGATGACTTCTGCGAACTGAAATTTTTGGACATTCCCCATCCAGACACTATTCAAAAAACAAAAAAAATTTTACAAGAGCTTGCCATGCTTGATGCCTCTTTCAAAATCACCTCTTTTGGCAAAGATGCTCTGAGTCTGGGACTCCATCCAAGACTTGCCTATATGATTTTAAAAGCCAATGAGTTGGGTTTTGCCTATGAAGCCTGTCTGCTGGCCTCACTTTTGGGAGAAAAAGATATTTTTAAAAATGCATCAAAAGAGAGTGACATACTGCCGCGATATATACATCTTTTTGAGCAAGATTTCAACAGTAGCTATATCCATATATTCAGAGTCAAAGAGGTACTCCGCGAAGCAGCGTTTTTTTACAAAAAACTCAAAAATATCAAACAGGTGCCAAAGAAAAACACTTCACTTGACAAAGATATACTCGGGGTACTGCTCCTTTTTGCCTACCCTGACAGACTCGCCAGACGACGAGACCCCAACAGTAACAAATACATACTCAGCAACGCAAAAGGTGCCCTGCTTCATGAAGCAGAGACTTTGCGCAATGAAGAGTATCTGGTTGTGGCAAATCTACATGCTCATGCCAAAGACTCACTTATAAATCTGGCACTGGGTGTAACAATGGCACAGATTGAACAATATTTTTCTTCCTTTATGCACACCAAACAGACAATAAACTACAACAAAGAGAGTAAAAAATTTTATATAAGAGAAGAGACTTACTTTTTAAAACTGCTCCTTTTTGCAAAACCGGTGCAAGTGGCAAAAGGACAAGATTTTCAAAAACTGCTTACAGCGTTAATAAAAAAAGAGGGCCTGGGACTTTTGACATGGAGCAAAAAAGCTCTAGGATTCAAAGAACGAGTCAATTTTTTGCACCGGCATCAAGAGTTTGTAGACTTTAGTGATGCGGCACTGCTTGAAAAACTTGACCTTTGGCTGGAGCCGCATCTTGACAACATTACAAGCATAAAAGAGTTGGAAAGCTTAGATGTTTATACGCTCTTACGCGCACTCTTGACATGGGAACAGCAGCAGCTTTTGGACGCTCAGGCACCCCAAAGCATTACAGTACCGAGCGGCTCAAATATTCAGATTGATTACACCGACGCGCACAAACCCTCTTTACATGTAAAGATACAAGAGGTGTTCGGACTCCATGAAACACCAAAAGTGTTAAACGGCACCCTTCCTTTGCAGATGCATCTCCTTACACCGGCTATGCGACCCATACAAATCACTTATGATTTAAAAAGCTTTTGGGAGAACTCTTATGCCGAGGTCGCAAAAGAGTTACGGGGGAAATATAAAAGGCATTATTGGCCACAAAACCCTTTTGAAGCTGTTGCTACGAGTAAAACGAAAAAACGTATGCTGAAGTAAAGTTTTTTTAGGTTATTTGTGATAATATTAGAGTATGTATAAAGCAATCATTACCTGCCTTTTTTTCTGTACCACTTTGCTCATGGCAAAGGAGCCTATTACACCTTTACCCCAAAGTGTACAGGTCAATCAGGCAAAGGCAAAACTCGGTCAGGCGCTCTTTTTTGATCCTATTTTATCACATGATAATACTATCAGCTGTGCAAGCTGCCACGACTTGCACAATGGCGGAGATGACGGGTTGAAATTCTCTTTTGGGATTCAAGGGCAAGAAGGTGCAGTGAATGCACCTACTGTTTATAATGCTGTTTTTAATTTTCGACAATTTTGGGACGGTCGGGCAAAAAATCTGCAGGAACAGGCCATTGGACCTATACTAAACCCTGTTGAAATGGGTGCTGCATTTGAAGAAATCATTCCGAAACTCAAAAAAAGCAAATACAAAAAACTTTTTGATGCCGTTTATGATGATGGTATTACCAAAAATACTATTACAGATGCCATCGCGGAATATGAAAAAACACTCATTACACCAAACTCCCGATTTGACAAATATCTCAGAGGCGATAAAAATGCCCTCACACAAAACGAAAAAGAGGGATATGAACTTTTTAAGTCAAAAGGATGTATAAGCTGCCACCACGGAGAGAACATTGGTGGCAATCTTTATAACAAGTTTGGTATTTTCAATGAATCTAATTCAGAGTGGCTGGGAAGATACAATATTACCCATAAAGAGCGGGACAAATACTTTTTTAAAGTCCCCTCGCTTCGCAATATTGCAAGAACGGCACCCTATTTTCATGACGGGCGTACCTATGATTTGAAAAAAGCGGTAGAAATTATGTCTCAGTATCAACTCGGTCGTCATATTACAAAAGAAGAGATTTCAAAAATAACTGCTTTTTTACAATCTCTCAACGGTGAACTTCCTAAAAATATTGAGCCCCAATGACAAAAAAGTTAAAGCATACCGATAAAACTACATTCATACTCTTTGTTTTCATCCTTTTTGTTTTTATAATGTTTGTAAACGGCTATAAAATCAAAGAAAACATGAGTCATTTTTCCCTCCAAAACAATAAAATAACCCAACTGCAACTTATAGACAGAGAACTGAATGACTTTACATTCACTGCAAATAAATTTACAAATTATGATGCAATTGACCAACAGAAAAAACAATTTGAGGAAATTTTAAAAAGCCTGCGTCAGGATATGCAAAAATACAATAAAAACACTGCACATCTTTTAGAAAAAATTGCAAAAAACTTTCAAAAAAAAGCTGATGATTTGGAATACTTCAAAGCACAAAACTCTGCTCTTATAAACAGCTCACACTTTCTTTTTGATCTGCATACGACAATTTCCAATGCAGCAGATATATCACTCCGGGCAAAAAACCTTACAAATGAGGCTCTTTTTTACATCTTGCGATATGCTTCAAGTGAATATATAGATAAAAAAACCATACAACAAAAACTTCATGAACTTAAAATAATTGCCAACAATGAAAAGAGTCAATATCTTTATACTTTTTATATGCACGCAAAAGTAATGCTCCAGACACTCCAATCACTCAAAGAGGTTTCACAGGAAGTACAGACAAATCCGCTTTACAGGCAACTCGAAGCGCTCAATCGTCATATAACATCGGACTATGAAAGAGACTTGCAGCACCAGACATGGCTGATGATAGTATTTTTCCTTGTCACTGTTTCGATTTTATTTGTACTTATTTTTTCACATCTCAAATCAAACAAAACAAAAAAAGAACTTTTGGCATTTAAATATGCCATAGAACACAGTGACAACATTATAGTCATCACAGATGCACAAAGAAATATCGTCTATGTCAACGAAACATTTGAAAAAACAACAAAATACAAAGCAGAGGAAGTACTGGGACAAAATCCGAGAATATTAAAATCAGATATTCAGGACCCGGCTCTTTATGAAGAGCTCAATGCCAAACTTGCCAAGGGAGAAAAATGGGAGGGCCAGTTTATCAACAAACGAAAAGACGGCTCACTATTATATGAAAAGGCTTCTATCGTTCCGATTTTTCTTCAGGGAAAACTGGTGAACTATATTGCGCTTAAGCTTGATATCACAGAATATATAGAAAAAAACAAACAGCTCGCCCAGGCTGCCAGTGTTTTTGAAAACACAGAAGAGTCCATCATCATAACAGATGCAGAGGGAAAAATCATCTCTATCAACCGTGCTTTTACAAATATATACGGCTACTCTTTTGCTGAAGTAAAAGGCAAAAGTCTCAAGTTTCTCCATTCGGGAGTACAGGATGTAAGTTTTTACAAAGATCTCTGGAACCAACTGATAGAACACGGTATTTGGAAAGGAAAATTTGTCAATAAAACCAAAAACGGAGAGCTCATCCCCCTTTGGTCAACAATTAAAAAAATCACAAACTCCAGAGGCGATGTGCTCAACTATACCGCAGTACAGACCGACCTCAGAGAAATAGAAACTTCACAGGCAAAAGCGGATTTTCTTGCTTACCATGATGCGCTTACGGGGCTTTCCAATCGTGTAAACTTTGAAGAGTATTTGCAACATGCCCTCATAATAAGCAAAAGGAACAAAGATATTTTAGCTGTATTGTTTATAGACCTGGACCGCTTTAAAATCATTAATGATACACTCGGGCATGACATAGGAGATGAAGTCCTGAAAACTGTTGCTTCAAGACTGAAAACGACACTGAGAGAAAGTGACTTTATTTCCCGTTGGGGTGGTGATGAGTTTGTTATAATTTTGGAAAACCTGACATTGGCAAGTGATGCGGCAATAGTTGCTGCGAACATTATAAAAAATCTTGAAGAACCCATACATGTAAATGAGCACTCGCTTATCACTACGGCAAGTATCGGTATAGCCGTTTATCCGCAAAACGGAGAAGATTCCCAGACACTCATAAAACATGCCGACAGTGCGATGTATCTTGCCAAGGAGTCAGGAAAAAACAACTTCCGCTACTACACACAAGAACTTTCACGCAACATACAGCACAGACTCGACATTGACATGGCACTGCGAAACGCTTTGCAAAACAATGAACTCTTTATGGTTTTTCAACCGCAATACAGACTGAAAACAAAAAGCATCCACTCTGCCGAAGCACTCATCCGATGGAAAAATCCAAAACTTGGCAATGTTACCCCTGACAAATTTATTCCTGTCGCCGAAGAAAACGGTACGATTATCCCACTTGGGTACTTCGTCTTTGAAGAATCCTGCAAGGCATTCAAACAGATGCAAGAGGCAGACATTGCCATAGAATATATTGCCGTTAATGTTTCGAGCCTGCAGTTTAAAGAGAGAAATCTTTTAGATAATTTTTTAAAGATTGCAAACAGATATGATGTGAAACCCTCAGAAATAGAGATTGAAATCACCGAACGCTTTATCATGGAGCATACTGTTTCCAATATGAATATTTTGCAAAACTTCAGAGACCATGGCTTTAAAATTTCTATTGATGATTTCGGTACAGGATATTCTTCAATGTCCTACCTCAAACAACTCCCTACCGATACCATTAAAATAGACAAATCTTTTGTCGATGACATAGCCAACGGCAGTTCGGACAATGTCATCATTGAAGCCATTATAGCGCTGTCAAAAACACTCGGGTATATGATAGTTGCCGAAGGCATAGAAACTCAGGAACAGGAAACTTTTCTTGTTCAGGCCAACTGTGATCTCGGACAGGGCTATCTTTTTTCTAAACCGATTACATGTAAAGAGATTATTGAAAAATTTTCTGTAAAACCGGTTTGAATTTAACTTAGCAGCTCACTGTACAAAAAATATCTGTTTTTCCCGGATTCCTTTGCTTTATACATTGCCTGATCGGCTTTCTTTTTCAGTTCATAAATGGAAAGGGTATCATCAGGATAAATGGCAACACCTATGCTTGCCGAGAGTTCTATCTCTTTGTTTGGACACTTTTTTTGAATATTTTGAATAAGTTTGCCAATCTGTTTTTTCAGTTCACCTATATCACTGAATTCTATCAGTGAAACAAACTCATCCCCACCGAGACGAGCCGTAAAGTTCGTTAATTGTCTGATTCTTTTCGATGCTTCAACCAATACCCGGTCTCCAATATGATGTCCAAAAGAATCATTTATCTCTTTAAATCCGTCCAAATCCAAAAATATGAGAGCAAATTCTTTTTTCTGAAATTTATCCAAAGACTGATGCAGTACCTCATCAAACAAAAATCTGTTTGGAAGCCCTGTAAGCGGGTCATGCGTTGCTTTATAGTCAAATTTTTTCACATCATTATGAAGTTGTTGCAGTAATTTGAAAAAATACAGAGGAATCACCAGGTAAGCGACAAGCCAGCCCAAACCGAGTGCTCTGTTTTCTATCCAGAACGGACTGGTATTGAGTAGTATAAGCCATGTAACTAAAACCATGCCATAGGTAATCATTCCCGTTTTTTCTCCGTATCGCACGCCATACCCTATACAAAACCATAAAAACAAAGCGGGAAAATATGCCGAAAGCGGTCCAGAAAGATACATCACATACCCGGTTGCTGTCGTTTCAGCAAAGCTCATAAAGACAATGCGTTGCTTTTGAAACAAATAGGGATATTTGTACACTATATACATATAAACTGCTATCAGGCTCAGCATCAAGACAGGAAACAGCATAATATGCTTATATACTGCAACACTCAGAGCATGTTCAATATAAGTATAATATGTAATAGCAACCACAGACACAGCAATAATAAAAAGACGAAAATAGGTCTGTATATGTTCCTGATGAACATACTGCTTTTGCAAATGTGTACTCACCATACCTCTTTAAAATAATATTGAAAGATTATTGTAACATGATTTTAAAGAAATCTAATATTAATGAAGCAGCTTAAGTCTCTAAAGAAACCGGAATCCCTGTACTGGGATTAGAAAAAATATACGCTTCAAAATCTTTGACGCATAAGGGTTTTGAGACATAAAACCCTTGAATCATGTCACAGCCATGCTCTTTGAGCCATTCATACTGCTCTTTTCTTTCAACTCCTTCTGCCAATGTTGTTACATGTAAAACCTTCGCCATCTGGATAATAATATTGACAATTTCTTTTTCTTTTTCACTGCTCATTATTTTATCTATAAAAGATTTGTCTATTTTCAGCGTATCAAATTCCATTTGCGTTATTTGCGAAAGAGAAGAGTGTGCAATGCCAAAATCGTCAATTTCCACTGACACCCCAAGTGCTTTCATACGATTTAAAAAATTCTGTGCTGCTGCATAATTTTGTACAGCTGTTCTTTCTGTAATTTCAATCGCGATACTCTGCTTGTCCAAACCGTACTTTCTGAGAGTCTCTTCGAAAAAATCAACAAACTCTTCATTTTCTACATCATAAGATGAAATATTGACAGCCACTGTGAGGTACAAACCTTTTTTTTGCCAAATTTTCTGTTGCTTTGCAACATTTGTTATAACAATTTTCGTGATTTTTTTAATAAGTCCCAACTCTTCTGCTACATGTATCATATACTCCGGTATTATTTGCCTGTTGTCTTTGTCTTTGAGCCTGATAAGTGCTTCGCAATGGAGAATTTTTTCTGTTTTTATATCTATGACAGGCTGATAGTACAATTCAAACTTCTCTTGTTCTATTGCCTCTATAAGCGCCACTTCCGTCTCAAGATATGTACTGAGTGTCTCTTTCATCGAAGATGCATAGAGAACTGTTTCTTGTTTATGTTTGCTTGCATAAGAGAGTGCTGTCATAGCCAGATCTCTTATCTCAAGACTGTTCTCACTGTCTTGCGGATATTTTGCTATACCAAACCTGCAACTGACAGGAATATGCCTTTGCTCAATAAAAATATTGTATGCACAGTTGTTGGCTATTTTTTTAGCTATTTTTTTAAGTTGATCCGTATCTTTGACAAACATACAAAATTTGTCACCTGTCAGATGATACACAGAGTCAGTAGGAGCCAAACTGTTTTTTATGACATCTGCAATTGCACAGAGCACTTTGTTTCCAAATGAAAACCCATAAAGAAGATTAATACTGGAAAAAGAACGTATATTGATAATAAGCAGAGCAAAAGGTTCTCTGGACTCTTTTAGTTTTTTTCGAAGGGCATTGTCATTGGGATAATTGCAAAGAACCTCATGATAGGTTAAATAATTCAGTGCTTTTGCATCAAAAAAAGCCTTGAAACCTGTTTCTACATTATTTTTAAACATCTCCAAAATGCCTTCAAAGACTTCCGGCTGTGTTATTTTAGCCTGAAAATAAAAAACAATCTCCAAAACCTCTTGTGCATAAGCAACCTGTAACTGCTTTTGCAGTACAAACTCCTGTATATCATCTTCAGGATAACGATATCTTTCTCCCGACTGCCGTGTCAAGATAACCTGTTCGCAAAATTTACTCTCTACAAAATGTTTACATATACAAAACAGAATTTTTTCTTCATCTTTTTGCGTAAAAAAATGTTGGTTTATTTTGGCTATTGCCTGACTTGCAAATTCATGCAGTTTCAATACTGTTATGTCATTCCAAAAACCCAAAATATTCTGATTTTTATGACCTTTGCTCAGATTTACAAGTCTGTCATCAACCCAAATGTAGGAGCCGTCTTTACATCGGAAACGGTACTCGTACTCTAAATAGCCTTTTTGAAAAAATTCATCTTGCGTATTCAGAACTCTTTTTCTGTCTGACTCATGTATATGTTCCTGCCACCATAAAGGATTTGATTCAACCTCTTTTTTACTGAAACCTGTTAACTTTTTTACAGCATCAGAAACAGTCGCATGATAATTCTGATCTTTATCTATATGTACCTGATACATAACAAGTGGCAGATGGTGCAGTAACTCTGAAAATTCTTCTTTGATTTTTTTAAACTTCGTATTGTCTATAAACCAGACAATACCTGCAGGTTTTTCTTTGTAGACAATTGTTTGAAAAACAGCAATCACATCTAAAACGGCACCTTTGACATTCAATCTCAGTTCATAGTTTTTTATGCCGACACCCTCTACAAGTTCTTGACGAATCTGTTGTGGCGTACTCTTGTCAAGAAGCATTGCCGGAGTATATAAAGAGAGTTCTTTTGCATCTATTTTAAAATGCTGCAGCGTGTAGTTGTTTGCATATACAATATTGGGCTGATATATAAAGATACCGACAGGAACACTGTTAAGTACAAATTTAAGAATTCTTACATCATCATACAGATGAGTGATAATATCCTGTATATTCCCGCTAAAACCTTCAAGTTCCTGTTTTTCGAATTTCTTCAAAGTTTTTGCTTCCTGATTTTTAATCATTTGCTGCACACTTTATTGAGGGTTTCAGTCTTTATTGCATAAAGTCTCGCTAAATAATATTTTCGTTTTTCTAATAATGTCATAATCCATATCCAAAAACACAAGGTTTTGCATTTTAAGATAAAATTAATAAAAAGGAGTTGAAAGGAGTGATTTTGAGAATCAGACCCAAAAAGGGCCTGGGAGATTATTTTGCCAGTGCGGCTTTTGAAACTTCTACAACTGCAGAAAATGCAGCCGCATCGTTCATTGCCATATCAGCAAGAATTTAATCAATTGCATACTCCTCTGAGTGAATCTCCGCTTTCATATTATACTTCTTTATCTGTAAATGCCAAGATATGAAGAAACCTTGCTTTAAGTATATATTACTACAATAACAAACTAGACCAATTTTAACAATAGGAAAATATTATGGCAAAAGGTAAAGATTCTCAAAAAGCTACAAAAAAAGCACCAACAAAAACTTTAAAAGAAAAACGCAACGAAAAAAAAGCGAAAAAATCTTCTTAAGAGTATGCGTCAGGAAAGACAAAAAGCTCAAGGGCTGGGAAAATATTTTACAAGATTATAACATCAAACCTATTCAGCAGTTTGCCTACACAAAAGGAAAAAATGCAACTGACATAGCTATGATAATCGACATCATGGATATTCTCTACACAAAGGAGCTTGAAGCCGTTGTTCTAATCACAAGCGATAGTGATTTTACTCCCATCGTCACACGAATACTTTCTGATGGCCTAACTGTTTATGGTTATGGCGAGTCAAAAACTCCAATGGCATTTGTCAATGCATGTTCGCAGTTTATATGTTGAAAAACTCAGCGTTTTAGAAAATAATGAAACAGTTGAAAGCAGTGTGCCAATTGAAAATACTATCATAAACAAGAAGCATCCTGCGGTCACCGAAGCTGTCACTAAATATTTTGGAAAGAACTACGATATTCGAAAAGATTTTAAACTTATAAATCTACTCAAGCAGGCTGTTGAGAGAACATCAGACGAGCAAGGGTGGGCAGATGTTAAAGATATGTCTTTATATATAAGAAAAAACTCCTCTTTTTCACATGTAAACTATGGGTTTAAGAAAATGGGCGACCTTATAAAAGCGATGGATATTTTTGATATGGAATATATAGGAGACAGGAAGACACAGCTTATGATAAAAATCAAAGAGAGGTCAAGAAAATAATATTATAAAATTTAAGTTTTCAGTGAAAAGAGAAAATCAAGCCCGAAAGGGCTTGGAAGATTATTTTGCCAATGCTGCTTTAGAAGCGTCAACAACTGCACTGAATGCCGCTGCATCGTGCATAGCCATATCAGCAAGAATTTTACGATCAAGTTCGATACCGGATTTATGAAGTCCGTTCATAAAAGTTGAGTAGTTCATACCGTTTAAACGACATGCAGCATTGATACGGATAATCCATAGTTTACGGAATTCACGTTTTTTCTGCTTTCTGTCACGGAACGCATACATTAATGAGCGTTCTATCTGCTCTTTAGCTTTTCTAAAGTGTTTACGACGACCGCTGTAAAAACCTTTCGCTAATTTTAATATTTTTTTGTGTCTTCTTCTGCGAACAACACCTGTTTTAACTCTTGGCATATCTATCCTTTTATTTCTTTACCTAGCTACTTTTCATATAGTCAAGGTGCCACTCTTTGTGGTGGACTTGCCCAATTACCTAAAATTGGAGATTAATGATACTCTTAGCTTAGCTAACGATCATTTCCTTAATGTTTTTTGCATCTGACTTGGCAACTACTTTTGGAGCATGTTGCTTACGACGTGTTTTTGCATCCTGTTTTGTAAGAATATGGCTTCTAAACGCTGTTCCGCGTTTAATCTGACCGTTTTTCTTCACTTTAAAACGCTTTACAGCGCCTTTTACCGATTTCATTTTTGGCATCGATAATCCTTTTCGTAAAATTTTGGAAGTGCAATTATACCCAAACTTTTCTAAAATTTTGCTATACTTCTAAAATGATGATAAATAATTCCATAAAACATATACAAAATGCGCTCAAAGAACTCGATGACGAGGTACAAAAGATTTTACTCGACTGGAGTATCCCGCTCAATGAAAAAGACAATTTAATGCTGCCGATTTTACAGCAAAAAAGAGTTTTGGACCAGACATTAGAAGACTTAATCTACCTCAAAGAGCATCCCCCGACACCAAATCAACCTTGTGGGATTTCTAAATATAGAGAAGATTAAGGAAAATCTGCTATAATTTCACCGCTTCTCTTTAGACCTGTGCAATGGTGTACTGAGGTAATGTGTCAGGGTAGGAATACAGCAGCACGCCTTAGTATGCTATGTGCCGCAGCCATCTGGAGAGAGGCACCTTTAACTATAAAAAATTAGAAACTCACAAATATCATATAAATTAAGCATCTTTCGGAACCCAGACTTTAGTCTGGGCCTTACGTCTTTAAAACCTAAAAGGCATCAAATTATGCTCTACATAGTAACCGCTCTCAAACCCGAAGCTCAGGCCTTCGTTGACAAATACAAACTCAAAAAATCAAAACTGCAAAACTATACGCTTTTTACAAACACAGACATCAGACTCATTATCAGCGGTATCGGAGTTGACAATGCCAGACTCGCTACGCAGACGCTGATTGACAATTTTGACATTACAAAAGAAGACATTTATCTCAATGTCGGCATCTGTGCGGCACCCAAGCAGCATAAAATCGGAGACCTTTTAGAAACAGGTGCTGTAATGTATCACAATACCCTTTATACTTTTAGCGCTTACAAACATACGCTTACATGTAAAGACGAAGCCGCCGCAATACAACACGATACACCCGTTGATATGGAAAGTTTTGGTTTTTATGAGGCGGTTGTTCACAATCCTGCCATTGAAAAATTTCATATTTTAAAAGTTGTCAGTGACCATTTTGCACCCCATACTATTACAAAAGAAAATACAAAATCACTTTTGTTTAATGTTATTCATGATATAAATAGAGTATTGCAAAGGCATATCTAAATCAGGATTACTTATAATGCGCATCTTTTTACTTTTTTTAAGTCTCTTCTTAACGCTTCATGCCACAGTGCCTACAGATGCGCAACTCAAAAAAATGATAGGGCGCATGCTGATTGTCGGCTTTGATGAAAGTTATGTAGAACCGACGTCACAGATAGTTTCAGATATACAAAAGTATGATTTGGGCGGTGTGATTCTTTTTGACCGGTTTTATACAGACAAACAAAGAGTTAAAAATATCCTCTCACCCTATCAGCTGAAAAAACTTACCCGACATTTACAATATTTTGCACACAAACCGCTTTTTATAGCCGTCGATCAGGAAGGCGGCAAGGTAAGCAGGCTCAAAGCAAAATACGGATTTTTAGAAATCCCCTCTGCTGCTGCCGTTTCGTGTATGCCTTTACAAAAGGCACAGCAAATTTACAACGCTCAGGCTAAAATGCTCCAAAACAGCGGTATCAATGTAAATTTTGCTCCAGTAGTCGATTTAAGCACCAACCCCAAAAACAAAGTCATAGCAGGCTTGGAGCGTTCTTACGGAAGCGATCCCAAAGAGGTTGCAAGATATGCACAAACAATGATAGACGCCCAGACACGCCACAATGTCCTCTCTGTTTTAAAACATTTTCCCGGACACGGTTCATCACTCGGCGATTCGCATAAAGGGTTTGTTGACATCACAAACACCTGGGATAAAAAAGAGTTAGAGCCCTATAAAATCCTCATCAATGCCCATAAAGCAGATGCAATTATGACCGCACATGTCTTTAATGCAAATTTAGATGACACCTATCCAGCCACGCTTTCTTACAAAATAAACACAGAACTTTTACGCAAACAGCTCCATTTTCGCGGTGTTATTATCAGTGACGATATGCAGATGAAGGCTATCTCCGCAAATTATTCCCTCAAAGATGCCCTGACTCTGGCCATCAATGCGGGGGTAAATATTTTACTCTTTGGCAATCAGCTTGCACATAATTCTACCAAAGAAATAGTTGAGACCATCTTCAAACAGGTAAAAAGCAAAAAAATCCCGCTCAGCAAAATTATAGAATCCAATGCCCGAATCACAAATCTGCATTTCAAAAACAGCCTTGTACAAAAGCCTGTCATATTTGAAAAAGAGCGTAAAGCATTAACGCGGGCATATATTCAAAAACATTACGGCTTACATGTAAAGAACATACAGATACAACCTAAAATCATTGTTCTTCACTGGACAGCCGTTATGGATTTCAACAGCAGTTTTGCCAGACTCTACCCTGAGAAACTTCTAAGCGACAGAGCCGACATAGCAAAAGCCTCAGCCCTTAATGTCTCGGCACATTTTTTAGTCGATCGTGACGGAACAATTTATCAGCTTATGCCGGACAATGTCATGGCACGCCATGTCATCGGACTCAACTACTCAAGTATCGGCATAGAAAACGTCGGAGGCGAAGCAAACAAAAAAGAGGATTTGACTCCTGCACAGGTACGTGCAAATATTTCTCTCATCAAGTATCTCAAACAAAAATATCCCGACATTCACTACCTTATCGGGCATTACGAATATACAAAAATGCAAAACAATCCCCTCTGGTTGGAACGTGATGCAGGCTACAGAACCCAAAAAGCCGACCCCGGGGCACTTTTTATGCAAGAAGTAAGAGCAGGTGTGCAGGATTTGCATCTCAGAGGTGCCGATGAGTAGCGGGTTTTCTTCTCTTGACTGGTTTGTTTTTGGCGCTTATTTTCTGATACTTGCCATCAGTTCCTACCTCTTTTCCCAGTTTAAAATCCGCTCTTCAAGAGACTACTTTGTCAGCTCAAATACTATGCCAATGTTCGTTGTTGCCGTCTCCATCGTCGCTACTTCTCAGTCTGCTGCAACTTTTTTGGGTGTTCCGGAGTTTGCCTATGTGCATGATTTTACCTTTATAGGCTTCTATTTTTCTGCGCTTGTGGCAGTGGTATTTATCAGCATCGTTTTTGTTCCGAAGTTTTACAAATACAGGGTCGTCACCGTCTATGAACTTTTACAAACACGCTACGGAGAACGTGCAAAAAAGCAGGCAGGATTGATGTTTTTGTTCGGACGGATTATGGCAAGCGGAGCCAGACTCTACATCGGCGCACTGGCTGTGAGTATGATACTGTTTTTGGACATCGGTTTTTTACATATGCTTGTTGCCATCACGCTCTTAATTGCAGGCGCCTTGGCATACACCTATTTCGGCGGCATTAAGTCCATCATCTTCAGTGATGTTATTCAAGCCCTCACCTATGTCGGTGCCGGTCTTTTAGTCTTTTGGTATTTGTATGTCTCTTTGCACAATATAGATATTTTAGCAATTTTACAAACACATAACAAGTTACATGTAATAAATAATTCACTTGATGGGAAGTTCAGCATTGTAGCACTTTTTAGCGGTTGGCTGCTTTTAAACATAGCTGCTTTCGGACTTGATCAGGACATGACCCAGCGCGTACTCAGCTGTAAAAACAAAAACGAAGCTGCACAGTCGCTCATTCTCTCCATTGTTTTGAGTATTCCCATCGTCATGCTTTTTCTTGGCATCGGAGCACTCCTTTTTGTGCATTACCAGACAAGTGCGGTAAGTCAGAATTTTCAAGGTGAGAGCATTACCATTTTTATGTATTACATCCTCAATGAAATGCCTTCGGGATTAAGAGGGCTTGTAACAGTCGGTGCCATTGCCGCAGCGCTTTCAAGCACAAACTCTGTTTTGGGTGCCATGGCTTCTGTCGCCGTTGAAGATTTGTACCGACCGTGGAAATTGCAAAAAGATCCCCATACCAAAGAAACCCACTTTTTAAAAGCCTCCCGAACAGCCGTACTTCTTTTTGCCTTAATTCTCTTTCTTATGGCAATTTTGAGTTATTTTTGGCAAAGAGAGAGTGAGCTTTCACTGGTGAGTTTTGCCCTGGGTGTAATGACCTTTGCCTATACCGGACTGCTTGGAGTCTTCTTCTGTGCAATTTTTACCACAAGAGGAAGTGCCGCAACCGTTCCTTTTGCGCTTGTTGGAGGTTTTTTAACAATTTTATTCCTACAACCCTATGTATTTGACATCCATATAGGATTTGCATGGCAAATGGTTCTAGGCACAGCTGTTGCTTTTTTGATTATGCAAATACAAACAACGCAAAGAGAAACAGCATGAAAGAACTTTACCTCGGCGTTATGAGCGGAACCAGTCTTGACGGTATCGACATTGCACTGTGTGAAATCGACGACACCCACTGTAAGCTTTTTGCTTCTGCCGAGTACCCTTTCCCGGGCGTATTAAAAGAAGAGATTCTCAAACTTATAGCCGGTTTTGGCACACTCAGACACATCGGTGAATGCCACAGCAGACTCGGGCTTCTTTTTGCAGAGTGTATCAATGATTTTCTAAAAACAAATGCTTTACATGTAAAGAGTATACACGCCATAGGCCTGCACGGACAGACACTCTGGCATGCCCCTGACTCGCTTTACCCCTTTTCCATGCAGCTTGGAAATCCCAACATCGTTGCCGCCAAAACAGGTATCACAACCGTGGCGGATTTTAGAGGCAAAGATATAGCCAACGGCGGACAGGGCGCGCCTTTTGCTCCTGCTTTTCATCAGTTTTTATTTGCCGATACACAAGAAAACACAGCGGTGCTAAACATCGGAGGCATGGCAAACATCTCTTTGCTTTTTCATGATTTTGGCGGTTGGGATGTTGGTTGCGGGAATGTTTTAATAGATATGTGGATGCAAAAAACACAGTCACAAAACTATGACGCAGAGGGAGCCCTTGCAAAAAGCGGCGAACCACATGAAGTCCTCCTTGCACAGATGCTTCGTGATGATTATTTTGACAAAAAAGCACCAAAAAGTACCGGCAGAGAGTATTTTAATGCCGCATGGCTTGAAAAAAATCTTCGAGGCTTTGAACATCTCAGCGATGCACAGATACAAAGAACCCTGCTCGAACTCACCGCACACTCCATAGCCAATGACGTCAATGCCACACAGGCAACACAGCTCATCATTTGCGGCGGCGGAGCAAAAAACAGCTTTTTGATGCAAAGACTCAGTGCCCTGTGCCGTGCCAAAGTGTTGCCAAGTGACGCACTCGGTATAAACAGTGATTTTTTAGAAGCGATGGCATTTGCCTGGTTTGCAAAAAAACGCATCCATCAAGAACCGCTTCTGCTCAAAAAAGTTACCGGTGCCCAGAAAGATTCCATAGCAGGAGCTATTTATGCAGCAGATTAAAGCATGGTTGCAAACCACTCCCTATAAAGAGTATGCCATCACAGTTGCCTCCGCTGATGCAAGTTTTAGAAAATATTATCGGCTTTCGCATAAAAATCATTCTGTTATTTTGATGGATGCCTCTTTGGAAAAGCACTCTTTAACACCCTTTGTAGACATCACTGCGAGACTTTTACATGTAAAGGTCAAAGCACCTGAAATTCTTGCGCAAAACCTCTCACTCGGGTATTTGATTTTGGAAGATTTCGGCTCTACCAATCTACTGGATGTTTTAAAGCCTGAAAATTTTTCACCGCTCTATGAAAAAGCGATTGATGAAATTATAAAGATACAAAAAGCCGATACAACTGACCTGCCTCTGTATGACAAAGCATTTCTCCATAGAGAGATGGACCTGATGCAAGAGTGGTATCTGGAAAAAAAACTTGCGTTACATGTAAACAAAAAAGAAAAAGAGTGCATCGCTTCTGCCCTTGAGGCAATATCGGCAGTCGTCTTATCACAGCCGCAAAACATTTTTGTGCATCGTGATTTTCATTCGCGAAATATTATGCTTACATCGCAAAACGAACTCGGTATTATTGATTATCAGGATGCTATGAACGGGGCACTCACCTATGATTTGGTTTCGCTTTTAAAAGACTGTTATATTGCTTTTTCGCGTGAAGACATAGAAGCATTGGCACTTTTGTTTGCCCGCAAAAAGGGTTTACATGTAAAGGATGAAATATTTTTAAAGTGGTTCGATTTTATGGGACTGCAGCGGCATATAAAAGTGTTGGGAATTTTTTCGCGTTTGTATTTGCGTGACGCCAAAGAAGGATATTTAAAAGATATTCCGCTGACACTGCATTATGTGATTGAGACAGCTTTGCGGTATGATGAGACGAAATCGTTTGGGAAACTTCTGCGGCAACTCAGCCCAGACTGAAGTACAGATCTTCGGAATCGGTACTTTCTATGCTAAAGCATGACTTGTGAAAAAAACTAAATTTTTTTCTGTAGTGCCGGCTGTTGCAATAGTCTTGCCACTCTCAGCCCGGACTGAAGTCCGCGTTCCAAAGAGCGTAAGCATTTGTGCGACTTTTTGGAACCCGTACTTCAGTGCGGGCCTTATACTTTTACAAAAATTACCGTCATAAATAAAGGAAAAAAACAATGAAAGCTATGATACTTGCGGCAGGACGGGGAGAGCGTATGCGTCCGCTGACCGATACACTGCCAAAACCTTTGTTACATGTAAAGGGCAAAGCGCTCATAGAGTGGCATATAGAAAAACTGGCGCATAAGGGTTTTGATGAGATTATTATCAACATTGGGCATTTGGGTTCTAAAATTCCGGCATATCTTGGGAACGGCTTAAAATGGGGTGTACGCATTCTTTACTCGGATGAACAAAAAAGCGGAGCCCTTGAGAGTGCCGGCGGTATCAAAAAAGCACTGTCGCTTTTAGGAGATGCTCCTTTTTTGGTTGTAAACGGCGATATATTTTGTGAATATGACTACAACCCGAATTTCAAACTCACCGATACACTTGCCCATCTTGTTTTGGTACCCAATCCTGCGCACAATCCGAAAGGAGATTTTGGGCTCCAAAACGGACTTGTAACAAATGAAGACAAAATAATGTACACCTTTTCGGGTATAGGGTACTACCATCCGAAACTCTTTGAAGAAGTCAGGTTACAAAAAAGCCCGCTTGCTCCGCTTTTGAGAAAAAACATTGACAAAAGTCTTGTCAGTGGCGAACTATTTAACAAAATGTGGCATGATATAGGCACACCACAAAGGCTTCAAGAAATCAATGAAAACTAAATTTATATTTTTACTGCTCCTAGGCAGTGTACTTTTTGCAAAATATGACAACTGCAATTTTACAAACAAACATTATGAAGATATTTGCAAAAAAGTCGTCAAAAATGGCGTCAGCTACAAATATGCCAATGAGTTTCTGCTTTCGTATTTTAAAACACAAAAGTATGATGAAATAACCTGGAAATACATACAGCCTTCAAAAATAAAATACCACAAAGAAAAAGAGAAACAGGCAAACAATGTACTGGTAAAATATGTTCCGAAGATGGTAAGAAATCTTCAAAAATACAAAGATGTTTACGACTATGCCGAAAAAAAATATCATGTCAACCGTGAAATTATTGCCGCCATTTTACTCAAAGAGACAAAACTCGGCAAAATAAAACCGACACATGATGCCTTCATCGTTTTTAACACTATAGTGACTCGTACAAAACCCGATACCCACCGAAACAAGTGGCTCTTAAAAATGGGCAAAACAAATATGGCCTCGATTATAGAGCACTGCTACAAAAAGGGTGTCAAACCTGAACAGTGTAACCTGGCAAGCTCCTACGCCGGTGCCATAGGCATACCGCAGTTTATGCCAAACAGTTTCATCTACACAGACAGCTACAAAGGCAGGGTTGCAGACTTGAGCAAAATGGAAGATGCCATCCTCTCTGCTGCGAAGTTCTTACATGTAAAGGCAAAATTTGACACACTCATAAACTGGGAAAAAATGCCCGATATTCCAAAAGTAGAACAGGAGTGGTACGCCTATGCCTACAAATACAACAATGCCTCGTTTTGTTATGAAAGAAGCAAAAAAAGCAAAAAAGTGTACAAATGTTTTACAAAAGACAAAAAAAATCTCCAGTATATGAGAAAATATGTACAAAAAATTATGCGCTACAACAACTCTTCAAACTATGCCGTCGGTGTCATCCGTTTGGCTTATGAGGCACATCAACTTCTTGAAAAATAATTTTAAATTTCAGAACTTATCAGTGCAAGCTCCAGACTTCCACTCACATAGTTGGCAAAAAAAGTGAGTGTTCCCAGATCCTGCGGGGTAAAATCTGTTTCTTTATTAAGCAGTTGCATCACTCCCATTACATTTCTCTTCGAATCAAATACAGGAACCGTTAGCATATTTTCGGTCAGATACCCGCTTTTTTTATCTATATGCTGTAAAAATCTTTCGTCCTCATAAGGTTTGTTCACTATCTGCGGTGCCTTGCTTTTATATGTGGCGCCAACTATCCCCGCGTCCGCACTGACAACGATTTTTCCCATTCCGTCACTGTGTGTCGTCCAGAGTATCTCATCATCACTGTCCACAATAAATATAGAACATCTTTGTGCCTCTACAAGAGATTTTGCTTCATCACCAATAAGGACAATTGCATCCTCTATCGCACTGGTTGTCATCAGTCTTTTACCGAATTCGGCAATTCTGTTTAATTGTTTCATATTAATCTACTCTCTTTTCTTGATCTAAATAGGTATGCAGCAGTTCTAAAAATCCGCTGACATAATGTGCAAAAAATATCATAAAACGGACATCTTCTTCATCGAACCCTTCTTCTTTGTTCAAAAGTTCCATCACCCCGATAATCTCTCTTTTGGAGCTGAATATTGGTGCTGTTATGATATTTTTTGTGATGTAACCTGTCGTGGAATCAATTTCGGGCAAAAACTCCGGATGGGCATAGGCATCATTTGCTACAACAGGTTTCTTTGCCTTGAGTGTATACCCCACCAATCCTTTGTCTGCACGAAGTGTTATTTTTTTCACTCCGTCCGCCAAGGTTGTCCACACCTCATTTGCGGCAGCATCATATATAAATATAGAGCACCGCTCGGCACCTATGACATCTTTGACATATTTTGCAATCAGAGGCAGACCATCTTCAAGAGAATGTTTTGTCAACAACTCTCTTGCAAACTCGGCAAGTTTTAATGATTTGTTTTTATATTTCATTACAAAATCCTCTTTATTAATCAATTGCAACTATTATAGTGTAAAATTCTACTAAAAAAAAGGAAAGAGAATGAGTAAATACACTATTTTACACAATCCACGCTGTTCAAAATCAAGAGAGGCGCTTAAAATATTAGAAGAAAACGGTATTGCTGCTGATGTTGTCAAGTACCTTGACGAACGTCCGAGTGCCGCGCAACTCAAAAACATTATAAAAATGCTCGGACTGCAAAGTGCAAGAGAGATGATGCGTACCAAAGAGGCCATTTACAAAGAGCTTGATTTAAAAAATGAGACAGATGAGGAAAAACTTATAGAAGCGATGGTGGAACATCCAAAACTTATAGAACGCCCTATCATCATAAAAGACGACAAAGAGGCGATTATTGCCCGTCCGCCTGAAAAAGCAAAAGAGTTTTTAGAGGCTTAGTTTTTCTATACTCACTCCGTTATCTTCCAAAAACTTTGAGATGGTTTTGGAGTGTGTATGTTCATATTCTTTGGCATAGACGATACGTTTGATACCACTCGCAATCAAATTTTTACTGCATTCGCTACACGGTTCAAGCGTCACATAAATCGTCCCGCCTTCGATGGAGATGCCTTTTCTCGCCGCCCAGATAATTGCATTCATCTCCGCATGAATTTCATATGTTTTACTCCACTCATGATGCTCTGCGGTATACTCGCCGTCCCAGTGGTCACAGCAGTTGGTAAACCCTGCCGGCGTTCCGTTGTAGCCCGTACTTAAAATACGCCCGTCTTTGACGATAACCGCCCCAACCTGTTTGGAGACGCATTTGGATGCCAAAGCTATTTCTGAAGCTATATTTATAAAGTTTTTATCGCTGAGCATGGTTTATTTTGGGAGTCTGATAATGTTGATGTCTGCATTGTCACGCAGACGTGCAAAATAGTCACTTAAGACCGCCTCACGTTTTTCAGCCATAATCGCATTGACAATCTGTGGCTTGAGTTTTTCAAAATCCACTTTTGTTGGTTTTGTTGTCGACTTTACATAACAACACATAAAACCGCCTCTGCCGTCAGGCAAAACAGGTGTGAAATGGTCGGGGGGTGTCTTTTCCAGTATCGCCGCAAGCTGTGGCGGAATTTTATTATAAGGAAGAACCTGTTCTTGTGTTTTCACATCCGGTGAATAAAACATTGGATTGTCTATTTTTTCCTGCAGTCGGCTTTTGTCTTTTGATTCGTTTATGATGACAGAAAAAGATTCAGGATGGTTAAATTCTTTTTTATGCAGTTCATAATACTCTTTTATCTCTTCATCAGTCGGTTCGGAGAGAGATGACATTGCAATGGCTGCATAAAGTTTTTGGCTTAAAATCTTCTGTTTTATTTTTTCTTTGAACTCTGTAGAACTCAAGCCGCTTTGCTCTCTCACCGCATCATACAACTGGCTGATTGTCAATCCGTTTGCTTCGGCCATTTTTTTAATATCATCATACACTTCCGTACTCGAAACCGAAATATCTCTTTTGGCAATTTCAAGCGCTTCAAGTTTTTTACGGATAAGGATATCGGACGCTTTTTTTGCATCTATATGCGCTTGCTGCATCTCTTTTTCAATATCGAGCAGAGTAATTGCTTTATCCTCTACAACAATTGCGACACCGTCATAGACTTCTGCATTTACCAGGCTTGAAAGCATCAGTAATACGAGTAATTTAAACATAAAAATCCATTTTGTTAATTTTAATAGAGTATTTTACCAACCTTTAACCAACAATTGCCTAAAATTGCAAGAAACTTCTTACATAAGGCACAATCATGGTTGTTACTCGTTTTGCTCCATCTCCTACAGGCTATCTGCATATCGGCGGTTTACGCACGGCTCTTTTTTCTTATCTGTGGGCAAGAAAAAACAATGGAAAGTTTCTTCTTCGCATTGAAGATACCGACAAAGCAAGAAATTCGCAAGAGGCAACAGAAGCAATTTTAAAAGCATTTGAATGGCTCGGACTTGAAGCAGACGGAGAAATCACTTACCAGAGCAAACGTGAAGATATTTACAAAAAATACATACAGCAGCTGCTTGATGAGGGCAAGGCCTACAAATGCTATATGAGCAAAGAAGAGTTAGACGCACTTAGAGAAACACAAATGGCAAATAAAGAACGCACAAAATATGATGGCAGATACCGTGATTTTACAGGAACTCCACCAGAGGGAGTCGAACCTGTTATACGCATAAAAGCACCTCTGAGCGGTGAGATAATCGTGCATGACGGTGTCAAAGGAGATATCTCTTTTCAGGCAGAAGATATTTTGGATGATTTTGTCATTGCCCGTGCTGACGGTTCTCCTACCTATAACTTTGTCGTGGCAATAGACGATGCTTTAATGGGTGTCAATGAAGTTATCCGCGGAGACGACCACCTCTCAAACACACCAAAACAGATAGTTGTCTATGAGGCACTCGGATTTGACATTCCGAAATTTTATCATGTGCCTATGATTCACAATGCCCAGGGCAAAAAACTCTCAAAACGTGACGGTGCGACAGATGTTATGGCATATAAAGAGATGGGGTATCTGCCACAGGCACTGCTCAATTTTCTTGTGCGTCTTGGCTGGAGCCACGGAGATCAGGAAATTTTTTCGATGGATGAAATGAAAGAGCTGTTTGATCCAAAAGACATCAACAAATCAGCCTCTATTTACAATACGGAAAAACTCGACTGGCTCAACGCCCACTACATCAAAAACACACCCAATGAGGAACTCACAGAACTGCTCACTGATTTTGGCGTAGTATTAAGTTCACACGATAAAAAAGAGATTTTACTCGATGCCCTTAAAGAGCGGGCAAAAACCCTCAAAGAACTGGCAACACTTATCAATGAGATTGTGACAACACCTCAGTCATATGATGAAAAAGCTGTCAAAAAAGCCTTCAAAGGCAATGCGATTGAAATTCTTGAAACATTTGCCAACAAGCTTGATGCAGCAAAAGAGCTGCACCTGCCAAGTGATTATCATCATGTGATGGAAACAGTTGTCAATGAAATGGAAATCGGGTTTGGCAAGATAGGCAATCCTCTGCGTGTCGCACTGCTGGGTAAAATGAGCGGTCCGGGACTTGATGTCGTTATGTCTGTCATCGGAAAAGATGAAACCATCTTGCGTATTGCAAGAGCCATAGAAGCCAATATATAATGGCTTCTATATTTTAGTTTGTCTCTGGTAAAATAGGCACAGTTACAATGTCTTGCGATAATTTCCCGGTTAGAGACTGTAAAAAAAGATAAATACTTTGAGTTTCCTCTTGCGACAAATCTACCCCTAACTGCACCTTTGCCATTATTTTGACAGCTTCTTTCAATGATGTGACACTGCCATCATGAAAGTAAGGGGAAGTCATGGCAACATTTCTGAGTTGAGGCACTTTAAAGACATATTTGTCTTCTTCTTTTTTCGTGACATTGTAGCGTCCTTCATCAATCTTCTTGCTTTTTGTATATTCCCAGTAAGGAGCAACCATGCCGAATTTTTGATTCATTGTTCCGCCAAGCAATGCACCTGAGTGGCAAGAGGCACAGCCTGTTTTTATGAATGTTTTGAGACCTGCTTTTTCCTCCTGTGTCAAAGCATTTGATCTGCCCTCTAAAAATTCGTCAAACCGTGAAGGTGTTGAGAGCGTTCTTTCCCATGCACCGATAGCTTCGGCATAGTTATCGACACTTATCGGATTTTTATCATTTGGAAATGCCTTTTGAAACAGCACTTGATATTGAGGAATACTCCCGAGTCTTTTTTCAACCCATTCATAAGAAGGTGCGCCAAAAGAGGCTTTTCCAAGCAATGCTTTTTTTGCCTGATCTTCGACATCTTTTCTGTCTCCACGCCAATGCTGGGTAATCTGACCTGCAGCATTTAAGACTGTCGGTGCATTTCTAGGGTTTAGTTTTCCAAAATTTCCTCTTGCTTTTTCAAGATTATCGGCTCCGTAATAACTAAACGGATGGCATTTTACACAACTCGTTGTGCCGTCTATAGAAACTCTTTTTTCATGAAAAAGCATCTTTCCAAGTCTGATTTTTTCCGGCGTCATGGTATATTGCGCAGACGGAAATGTTTTAGGCAATGGTGCAAAATTCTGTTTTGCCTCTTGTAGCAGCAGGCCATCAGAAGCATATGCACATGATATTGCAATAGATATTGATAGTATGGTTTTTTTCACAGTTGATTCCTTTGTTATTGTATATAATTTTTTATTTCTAACTAATGTTTCCCCGGTGCTAATGCAACACCTCTCCTCTCATGCGTAATATATGCGATAAGCGCTGTCATTTTCGGATTATCCAGAGCCATTTTCTTCCCCTCAAGAGGATTTGCAATACACCAGTTTATCATCTCGCCCATCGTCGCTACTTTCCCTAATTGTTTTTGAAACTTGGGATATGTTTCCGGATGGGTGTTGCTTGCATTTGGATGACATTCATTACATGTAACGGTGTTCGTTCCCAGCTTTGTATCGGTAAATACTTTTCTCCCCTCTTTGACAACACTTTTATACTCAGCGCTCCAGAAGTCAAGATCTTTTTGTGTAAACTGATCTGCATGCAGTCCATTTACCGTAAACACAGTAGCACTTAACAGTATAATTGATTGTAATACTTTTTTCATAATTAACTCCTTAATAATGTATCTGTGAAGGTATTTTTTGCTGTTGATATTTTATATCTTCAGGTTCTTGTGTTTTTTCATTGTATGCTACCGTCCTGTTCTCATTATTTGGAAGCTGAAAATGCAAATCAACTCTTCCAGAGTGCACATCAATCATCTCCCATCCGGTCGCATCACGTTCAAAAAACGGATCAGCACGATTCATCTCAATAGTGAGCTTCGGCATATAGCTCTTTGCCTGTGTATAAGTTTTCGGATAGGGCCACGGCCACGCTGTTGACATCACAGAATTAAAAGCAATATTGCCGATTTTATTGTATTGAATCTGATGAACATGACCATAAATAACATTCACCTTTTTAAAAGGTTTTAAAATAGCTTGAATCTGTTCTGCATCATCAGTCCAGAAATTCCACCCCTTATATATCTTTTGCAAAGGAGAGTGAGAAAACACGATAATAGGCGTCTCTTTGGAGATGCTGCTCAAATCTTTTTTCAGCCATTGTCTCTGTTTTTCGCCAACCATAAAAGCAGAACCGTTAGGATCATCCAAACCTGCCATTGTCTGCATTCTCTGCATTGGGTCTTTCCATTTGTGTGTCCATCCTTCATCTACTAAAATAGAGTTAAGAACAACAATATGGACGCCTTTATGGTCAAAACTATAGTATGGATCACCAAAACGGTTCATCCAGTGTTCCCCTAGATCAAGATAGTAATCATGCTCACCCAGCATCATTTTCACAGGAGCTCGTAAGGCCGAAAGAATTTCTGCTCCGTGATCAATTTCTGCTGCTTTGCCAAGTTGTCCTAAATCTCCGCCAAACAAAACAAAATCTGGTTTTGGATTCATTAAATTACACTCTGCAACTGCTTTTTTCAGCCCCATATCCCAGTTTCGTACAAACTTTGTTCCTTTGATTTGTTGTAAATGCGCATCGGAAATAACAGCAAAAGTAAAATTTTTATCTGATGTGCTGCCATCTGCGTTATCAGCAAAAGCCACTTCAATTAGACTCATGGGTAATATCGTACCAGCTGCCACTACACTTGCTTTTTTAATAAAATCTCTTCTTTTCATTTTGTATCCTTTAGCGTTTCAAATTCCGGACTTGTCAATGCTTTTAGAAAAGCAACCAGATCTGTCATCTGTTCACCACTTAAATGAAGCGGTCTGATTCCTCCGTCTAAAAACGGACTCTCCGGAGCATCTGGAGCAAGTTTGCCTCCAAAATTATAAAATACAACAACTTCTTCAAGTGTATTCAAGCTTCCGTCATGCATATAAGGCCAAGTCTTCGCTATATTCCTCAGTGAAGGTGTTTTAAAGGCACCTGTCTCATCTGCTTCATGTGTAATGACAAAACGTCCAAGTTCTGAAAATCTTTTTTCAGCAAGAATGAGTTCATCTGCAGCAAGGTTCTTTGTATCTTTACCAGCCTGTTCTTTTTGTTTTGTAAGAATTTTCATATATTCAGACGCAACTTCAGCTGTTTTTCCCTGTAATGCTTTAAATCCTACACCAATATTATAAAACCTGTTATCAGTAAAGAGAGCCTGTGTTTGACTTATCACATGACAGGAGACACATCTACCTTGACCAAGATAAACTTTGAGCCCTCTTTTTTCCTGCTCATTTAAAGCATCTCTGTCCCCGCCATACATATAGCGATCAAATTTTGAATTTCCCGATATCACCGTTCTCTCAAAGCTTGCTATTGCCTTGGCAAAATGTTCTATAGAAATCTCTGAAGGCTTAACACCAAAAACTTTTCTGAACTCTTGTTTATAATATGCATCTTTTTTGAGCATATCAACCAGATTCTTCCATGAGTGCAAGCCCCCTTCTACGGGATTGATTGGTGGCAGTTTAGACTGTTCTTCCAAACTAGATACCCTGCCATCCCAAAACTGCGAAGTATAGTAAGCAGAATTTATGACAGTAGGGGCATTCCTTGTTCCCACTCTTGTACCCTCTTTGTCAGTAAAGCCTTTTGAAACAGACAGGTGATCCGTAAATGCTTTTTCTCTTGCATGACAAGTGGCACAGCTTACTTTGCCATCAGCACTGAACCTTGGATCATGAAACAACACATCCCCTAATTGAATCTTTGCCTCTGTCTGTGGATTATCTGCCGGAACTAGTACAGCAGGCAATCCCAATGGTGCAGCGTCTGCAATAACTACCAGTCCGACAAGCAAACAGACTTTTTTCCATAACTTCATCTTTTCCCCCTTTTAACATTTGTTCTGAAAAACTCTTTATGAGCAACATGAAATACTTTTCCCATTAAAAGAAAATTATTTTCTTTTAATAATTATTATATATGAATACTTAAAAAGAACTGTTACCCGGTAAAATAGTTCAAAAAATCTGTTTTTCTGTAGATAAGTAGCAAAATAGAAATAATTTTCATTGAATGCTTCTTTCTTATTCATTAATTCTTATTTTTAATATTGTTATATGTTATTGAATTAATATTTTAATTTAGATATAATATTTTTAGTTAAATAAAGGTGATTTAAATGACAATTAAAACAAAACTTACGGCTGCGGTAGTAGCGGTTATATTATCTGTATCGGCGGTGATTACGCTCTTTTCTGTTTTCAAATCTAGTTCTGCCTTAGAACATTCGGAATTTAACAAGCTCAGCAGTGTAGAAGTTGCCAAGCATGAAGAGATTGGTAGTTATTTTGATTATTTGGGAGGTTTATTAACATCTTTAGCAGTACAAGAGGGAACCAAAGAAGCTTTTTTAGCTTTTGACGACGGCTTTTACAAACTTGAAGATGAACTTCATTTGAATATTAGCAAGGTAACTACGGCATTAAAAACGAATTATGCTTCGGAGTATTTAAATCAAGTAAATTATGATGTACCAAATGCACAACCTAAAAAACCGATTGAAGCATATTTACCTAAAAATATAAATGCAAAAGTTGCACAATATATTTTTATAGTAGAAAATCCTGCAAAAACCGGCGAAAAGAATGAGCTTACCTACAATGCAAAATATGATAGTAGCTATATGCAGGCACATAAAAAATATCACGATTCGTTTAACGCATTTTTAAATTCTTTTAGTCTGTATGATATCTTTTTAGTCAATCTTCAAGGGGATGTGATTTATACCGATTTTAAAGAAAAAGATTTTGCAACCAATCTACAACACGGGGTTTATGCCAACACTGGTTTGGCAACAGCATATAAAAAAGCGTTAAACATGAAAAAGGGTGAAGTTGCATTTGAAGATTTTAAACCTTATGAACCAAGTTATAATGCTCCTGCTTCTTTTATAGCGACTCCTTTATTTGTCAACGGCATAAAAAAAGGTGTGCTGATTTTTCAAATGCCGGTAGACATCATAAATAAAATTATGCGATTTAACGATGAGTTTGAAAAAGCAGGCCTTGGAAAAAGCGGAGAATGTTACCTTGTGGGCAGCGATTATCTGATGCGAAGCAATTCAAGATTTCAAAAAGAGATTAAAGATAAAGTTGTTCAAGAATTAGGAACGACTATTGGTGTCTGGAAAGTAAAAACACCTTCGACAGAAGCAGTTGTAGAAGGAAAAAGTAAGCGAGGGGAGTGGATAATAAATGACTATAGAGGGGTCCCCGTACTGAGTGTGTATGAAGAACTTGACATATTTAACGGACAGGGTAAATGGGTGGTAGTCGCAGAAATTGACGAGGAAGAGGCGTTTATTCCGGCACATGAACTTAGAAATACACTTGTGATTATTTCTATTGTGGCATTAATTATTTCTGCACTGATTTTACTTTTTATGATGCATAAAATAATTTTAATTCCTTTAAGTAAAATTTTTGCCTATATTGAAAGTATATCTGATGGTGCATCTATTAATTTTACCCATTCATTAGATATCAGGTCAAATGATGAAATAGGGCTCATAGCACAAAAATTATTGGCTGTTATGAATAAAGTAAGAGATTTTATTGCTGAAGTTAAAACAACATCAAGTGAAAATGCTTCTATATCGCATGAACTTTCAACTACTGCACTCAGAGTCGGCAGCAATGTAGAAAACTCTGTTATTATCGTAGAAGATGCCGTGCAAACAGCAAAAGAGATTCAAGAAGAAATAGGCATATCTATCACAACGGCCCAAGAATCACAACAAGATATTATAAAAGCAAATGAAAATCTTGAAACCGCAAAAGATGAAATCGTGAGTTTAACGGAAAAGGTACAAGAAACCGTAGAAGTCGAATCAGAATTATCACAAAATATGGAAACGCTTTCAAAAGATGCGAGTGAAGTAAAAACCATATTAGTAGTTATTGCCGACATTGCCGACCAGACAAACCTATTAGCGTTGAATGCGGCAATAGAAGCTGCTCGTGCAGGTGAACACGGTCGTGGGTTTGCCGTAGTAGCCGATGAAGTACGAAAATTAGCCGAACGAACACAAAAAAGTTTAGCAGAAATAAACGCAACTATAAACGTAGTCGTTCAATCCATTATGGAAGCTTCTTCTAAAATGAATGAAAATTCAAATGAAATTCAAGAACTCTCAAATATAGCGGAGTCTGTTGCATCAAAAATAAATGATACGGTAGCAATAGTAAATAAAGCAGTAGATGCTACGGAAGCATCGGTGAGCGACTTTGAAAAAACAGGAAAAAATATACAAGAAATCGTCACGAAAGTCGATGAAGTAAATGATATATCTTCAACAAATGCAAGAAGTGTTGAAGAGATTGCTGCTGCTGCTGAGCATCTCAACAGCATGACGGAGAGTCTCAACAGTAAGCTTTCCACGTTTAAAACGTAAACAACCTTCAAGCTTTTTTTCGGGCTTGAAAACACAAAAAAGTTTATTGTGCCTTTTTCTTAAATATCGTCTCTGTATACATCCGTCATATCAAAATCATTTTCCGGTTCAATGGTAGGGATTGCATCCAAATCATTTGGGTCCACTTCCACTGCTGAGAGATTATAATCTTTGCCCTGATAAAACTTTTGCTCTTTTGCATATTTTTGTTCTTTTTGCATCTGCTCCTGAATGTGCTTTTTCACCACATCACTCTTTTTTTCTACCGCAGGATTCTCTGCATTTGCTGCCATTACATGTAACGCTGTAAAGGCAAGACTCAACAATAATTTTTTCATAACTTCCCCTTATTATTATTTTCATAATATATTATACCTGAAATAAATAGAAAAATAAATATGTTAATTTTTGGCTCTTTCTTTTTGAGATATAATTGCATTATGAATAACAGTCCCATAACCATAAAATCTATTTTTCGCCTTGCCTGGCATAAAAAACCTGCACTGATAAAGGGGCAGATTTTTACTCTTTTTGCCATCATCGTCAGTGTACCTATTCCTCTGATGCTCCCTGTCATGGTTGATGAAGTTCTTTTGCACAAGCCGGAGTATATCGTTCCTGCCATTGACAGGCTTTTTGGCAGCGGTTCTGCTTTTTATTACATTGCGTTTGTTGCTTTTGCCGTTATCTTTTTGCGTTTTTTATACTATTTTTTAGGCGTTGTCAGTACAAAAATATTTACCGAAATTTCAAAATATGTTACCTTTATGGTCCGTTTTCGTCTCTTAAAACATCTTCAAAAAACCTCTATGAATGCCTATGAAACACTGGGAAGCGGTGCAATCACGGCTAATCTTATCACCGATGTCAATACACTTGATGCTTTTATCATGAGCAGTGCTTCTCGTTTTGTTGCCTCTGTTTTGACACTCATTGCCGTTGGCATTGTGATGATTATCATCAATCCTGTTTTGGGCATACTCATCCTTTTTGTGCAGCCGCTTATTATGTTTATGAGCAAGAAAATGTCCACACGCGTGGGAGAACTCAAAAAAGAAGAAAACCAGGCCATTTCACAATTTCAGGAAAATGTCGGCGAAACTCTGGAACTTTTTGGACAAATCAAAGCCAGTAACAAAGAGGAGCATTTTTTTGCCAAAGCAATAGAACAGGCAAAAAAAATTCAGGATACTTCCAATGAATTTGGCTTTAAAAGTGTCGCCTATGAAAAACTCTCTTATACAATCTTTTTAAGTGTTTTTGAGCTTATTCGTGCTTCAGGACTGCTGCTTGTAGCCTACAGCGATCTGAGTATCGGTATGATGTTTGCCATGTTTGGCTACATCTGGTTTATTATGACACCGGTACAGGACATTCTCTCCATGCAGTACAGTTATGCCTCCGCTAAAGCTGCTTTAGAGCGTATAAACAAAATTTTAACGCTCAAAACAGAAACAAGCGGGGAGAAAAAACTCAGAGCAAAGAGTGTTGATATTTCTGTGAAAAATTTATGCTTCAGTTATGCCACAAGTGAGAAGTTAATTCTCAAAGAGATAACTTTTGATGTAGCATACGGCTCAAAAATAGCACTTATCGGAGCAAGCGGCAGTGGCAAAACAACACTGGCACAAATCATTGCCGGTTTTTATGAAAAAACATCCGGTGAACTCAGATACAACAACATACCAACAGAAGAACTCGACAAACACTCCGTGCGTCAAAAAATATTTTTAGTCCTGCAGATGCCTATACTTTTTAATGCTTCACTGCGTTTTAATATTACAATGGGACATGAAGATGTCAGTGATGATGAAATTTACAAAGCCCTTGAAATCGCACAGCTGCAAGATATGCTCAAAAGTATGCCTAGTGGACTTGAGACCATAGTAGGACATCACGGCATCAGACTCTCAGGCGGACAGAGACAAAGGCTCAGCATCGCCAGAATGATTATTGCCGACCCGAGTGTCGTCATTTTTGATGAATCAACCTCCGCCCTTGATGTGCATACCGAAGCCAAACTCTTTAGAGCACTCGCTCCCCTGCTTGAGCAAAAAACAGTCATCACCATTGCCCATCGTCTCAGCACCGTTAAAAATGCCGATATGATTTATGTCCTCAATGAGGGTGAAATAGTCCAACGGGGCACACATAAAGAACTTGAAGAGCAAGAAGGACACTACAGCGAATTTCTCAAGGAGCAGTTGTTATAAAAAAGATAAAACAGGCACACAAAGAACTTTTGGCATGGTATGAAAAAGCAGGCAGGCATGAACTTCCCTGGCGAAATACACAGGACATTTACCGTGTATATCTCAGCGAAATCATGCTCCAACAAACACAGGTCAACCGTGTACGGGATGAATACTATCCCCGGTTTTTGGAGAAATTTCCCACACTGCAAAGCCTGGCAAATGCGTCACTTGATGATGTTTTAGCAGCCTGGAGCGGATTGGGCTACTATTCGCGTGCAAGAAATCTTCATAAAACAGCCCGTCTTACACAGAAATTTCTGCCGACAGACTACAAAGAGCTGCTCTCTCTGCCCGGCATAGGGCAGTACACTGCAAGTGCCGTTTGCAGTTTCGGCTGCAATCAGAGTATCCCTGTTGTCGATACAAACATAGCAAGAGTGCTCAAGCGTTATTTTGCCCTTTTACATGTAAAGGATAAAACCGTTTGGGAATATGCCCAAAAACTGCTTAATCACAAAGACTCCAGAAGCCATAACCTTGCACTGATGGATCTTGGTTCCATGATTTGCCTGCCAAAAAATCCAAAATGTAACGAATGTCCGATGCAAAGCGGATGCCAGGGCAAAGAAGACCCGCAGATTTATACACAGACCAAGAAAAAAGAGTATGAATCACTCGAACTTTTTTACGGTATTTGCATACAAAACGAAAAAATAGCACTTACCCCGGCTACAGGAAACATGTACAAAGGCATGCTTGAACTTCCCACCGTCGACCCGATAGAAGAAGATTTTTTAGGCAGTTTCAAACACTCCTATACAAAATACCGCTTACATGTAAAGCTTTATCATCTAGACTCTTTTGAAAATGCCGTTTGGGTAGAAAAAGAGGCCTTACATGTAACACCCGTTTCCTCTTTGACAAAAAAAGCGCTCTCAACAATTTTCAAATAGAACAACTTTGTTTCTTCCGCTCTCTTTCGCTTTATAGAGGGCATTGTCCGCACTTTTATAAATATGTTTCACTTCACCCTTACCTGCATCAAAGAGATAACATACGCCTATAGATATGGTAAGCACTCCATACTTTTCATTGTAAAGATGCTCAATTTTCAGGTTTTGCACCTCTTTGCATATATTTTGCAGGTGCCTAAAGGCTTCCTCTTTTGTATAGGCACTGCAGACAAAACCAAACTCTTCTCCGCCCAAACGGAAAAAAAACTCATTGGCACGCTGTGTCAGTTCTGTGATTTTTGCAGTAATTTTCTGCAGAGCTTCATCGCCTGCATCATGTCCGTAGTTATCATTGTAGAGTTTAAAATTGTCCACATCCATAATCGCAAAACAAAAACTCTCATGGGTTCTTTTTGCTCTGTTTAGCTCTTGTGGAAACACTACATTAAAGTAACGCCTGTTGTAAATATTTGTCAGTGCGTCCTGCATGGACAAATCTTCAAATTTATGCCGAATATTATATATTTCTGTTATATCATTTAATGTCACCATCATGTGCATTTTATTCTCTTCATATATCTTTTTGGCATATACAGAAAAGTAGTACTCTTGTTCCAGGTAACAGATTTTCATGATTGGCTCTTCCTCGCCCAGAACATCTTCCACCCATTGCATTTTTGTACTGTTGATGGTATCGCCATGACATGATGCACAAAAAAAGTCACAAATACATTCATGCTCTCTTTTAAACTCTTCCAAAGAAGCGTACTCTTTGAAAAATTTAAAAAATGCTTCATTGGCCCGGGTAATGCTGTTGCCGGTTGTAATAATGATGATATTGGGACTCTTCTCAAAAAGGGTCTCCAGATAAATCTCTTTTTTGGCATGTTCTTTTTCGAGCAGTTTTGTCTGTTGGAGGACTTTGAGTTCAAGCGTATTGCTTAGCTTTTCATAACTGCTGCTCTTTTTTTGTAAAAACCTAATGAGAAAAAGAAGAACAAATGTAAAAACAGTAAATAAAAAACTTACTGCAAAAAATTTGATCCAGACACTTTGTATCTTCTCTACATAAAAAGAGGCATCCATATCCATGGCAATGTCCTTATAAACATAGTAGAGCCTTTTTTTTTCGCTCTCAAGCCTGTAGATAGGTTTTTTTGAAAGCTTTGGAGTCATTGTATAGTAAAAATCGTTTTTTTGGTATTGTTTCAAGAGAGTTTGCACAAGCAGTTTGGGATCAACTTTTTTAAAGGTATCACCTTCTTTTACATAAAAAGTTCCAATCTCTGCAGGAAGACTACGGATATTTTCTATCTCTTCATAATGTTCCCGTGCATCTTTGAGTAAATTGTCAGTATAGTTTTTTTGTGCCTCTACAGCTATCATGTAGAAGTATGCTTCTATAAAAATCCATACAAGCAAAATGGTAATCCCAATCATAAAAAATTTATTTTTTGAGTTCTTCATACAAATAGCTTATAGCAAACAAACTAAAATCTATGTTAAGGCATAAAATTAGCTCTCTTGTATTTCGATATCAGAAGCGACAATATACAAAGGTGCATTGTGTACATGCAGCATAGTACTCCCACTTCCCAGTGCAAAGCCATAGAGGTTATTTTCTTTGATAAGTGTTATCCCAAACCCCATATCCAAAAAGGAAAGCACATGGTTTTCCAAAATTCTTGAAGCATTGATACCGCTAAAAGTGATGGTAACAGTGTGAATATCCTCCCCCTCGTCATCCTGCACCACAAGTGTCACAATTTTTGTATCGGGCAATTGTTGTATTGAACGCAGCTGTTCATACTTAAAGTGGTTGTATTTTTCTAGTAACTCTTCTATTTCTTTCATTTTTTCCCCTTTTTATTAAACCAAGATTATACAATAAAAGGCTTTTTCACCGCTTCGTTGGCTGAGTTAGAGTGCTAACATAAAGAAAAAAAAGCAAAATTTATATTTTTTTTAAAAATTCCAGGAAACCTTGCATAATTTCTCTCGGATTCGGCGGGCATCCTGCAATGTGATGCGTAACATTAAGGTGCTGCTCGGCCGGTGCTTTTATGGCATAGTTTTTTTCAAAAGGGGCTTGCATTATCGGGCAGTCGCCCATTGTGATGACCCATTTTGGTGCGGGAATCTGCGCATATGCTTCTAAAACATGCGGCTGCATATTAAACGTCACAAGACCACTCAGTAACATTACATCGGCATGACGAGGACTCGCTACAAAGTAAATTCCCAAACGCTCCAAATCATAGTAAGGATTTGCAAGCGCATTGCACTCCGCTTCACAGGCATTACAACTGCCGCTGTCCACCATTCTTATAGCCAGACTTCCTGCAAACTTTTTTTTCACCTGCCCTTTTATCTCTTTTTGAATCTTTTTTATATCTTCTTCAAACTCCAGATTTTCCGTCAATATCCCAAGTTTTACTCTTTTGTTCCAAAACTTCATCATAAATCATTTCCTGCATAACTTAAATCACAGCTTTTATTTATAAGCGGAAAATCAGCAATAATATCACTGCGCATCATTACATGTAACGCCTGCCAATTCACAAAACTGGGGTCTCTGACAAAAAACCGCTCAATCACCCCCTCTTTTATATCTATCGCCATAAACAGCTCGCCGATGGAACTCTCGGCAAAACTATAATACTCTCCGTCATAAAGTTGCCCTAAGGCCAAAGAACTTTCATCTTCTTCTAAAAAATTGTGCATCATCACAATAGAATTTTTCACTTCCTGCAAACGAATTTTAAACCTTGCTCCAACATCACCACTCACTTCACTTGCCATAACAAAGCCATGGTCCAAGTAGAATTTATTTATTCTTCTGTCTTGTGTAAGACCTGAAGCACGTGCTACAACGCCGACGGTAGAGTATTTCGCAGCTTTTTTTAGACTCAAAATTCCGGTTGTATCAAACCTGTCCCAAAGAGAGGGAATATCTATAATCCAGTCTTCAAAAAATTCTATACTATGCTGCAAATCATTCAGCCACTCACTCAATGTAGCCGTATCTATAAACCTGTTGGTAAAATCTATAGCACCAAAACCAAAACGATGCCCTGTGAGTTCTTTCATTTTTCGTCTTGCATCTTCGGCGAGTTTTGAACCAAAGGCAAGTGCGGCACCAAAACCCGCATCATTGGGAATAAAGCCTAAATCTGTCAGATGATGAATAATTCGCTCTAACTCCAACAAGAGCGCATGGCGTTTTTGTAGCGCAAGAGGCAGCTCTTTGCTTGTAGCTTGTAACATAATGTCACGCCAGCATATCTGATATGCAATACTTTCATTGCCGCTGATTCTCTCTATAATCAGTTTTGCTTCATCAAGGGTTTTTCCCTCAAGCATCTTCTCAATGCCGCGGTTTTTATAAAAATGGCGTACTTCAAGATGTAGCATATCCTCCCCTGCCTGAGAAAACTGAAAATGTCCCGGTTCTATAATTCCTGCATGTATAGGTCCGACCGCCACCTGAAAAACACCGTCACCGCTTATAGTTTCATATTTATAAGGAAGATACTCTGCATATTCCAGTGTATCTTTATTGAAATCTTTTCTCAAAGGATGGACATTTTTTGGAAATCGTTCGTGATGCACAAGCGGGCGTTTGTCAAAAGCATCTTCTATGATGATGCCAAAATCATCATGCATTTTTCGCTCAAACCATATAGCTGTCGGATACCGTTTTGCCAAGGTTGTAAGCCTGGGATTTTCTTTGGAAATAGACTCTTTTTTTATTTCATCTTCATAGACCGTAATTATTTCAAAATCATTTTCCAATTCTTTTGCATATCGCGCGATAAGTCTCATGATATACTCCTTAAAAAACCAAGTGTTGATGGCAGTAACAAAGCACTCAAAGAGAGTGCAAAAATCACAAGTGCAAAAAGTTCACTGACATATACTGTTTTTTCTTCCTCTTTGCCCTCATATTTCATAGCTTGATAGATGGCCACAAAACGATAAAATATAATTGATAAAAGCACAAGTAAAAAAAGGATTGCACCTATCATAGCCAGCATATGGTGACTTTGCTTTGCGGTATGTATCATGGCACCAAAACCATACAATTCACTGAAAAACATCGGGCTTGGCGGCAAGGAAATAATGGCTAACAAAAAGAGCGAAACCAAAAACCAGAAGAGTGCTCCTTTTTTGCCTTTGTAGCCTCGAAGCGCTCCTGCAATTTTATACTTTCCGTTTGATTCAAGCACACCCGTAGAGAGAAAAAGTGCCGGTTTTAAAAAGGCATGTGCGCCAAAATGAAGTAAAGCTGCAAAAGGAGCGCCACTGACCCAAAACATTACGATTAAAGCCATATGCTCAATCCCTGAGAGTGAGAAAAGACGCATAAAATCTTTTGCACGAAAAATGAGAAAAGCGACGATAAAAATTGTTAAAATCGTATAAATAAATACAAAAATAAAAAGATGGTCATAATTGACCTGCATAGCAATTTTGGAAAAACGAAAAAATCCAATAATAACAGCTGACTCTAATATACCGCTAAAGAGTGCCGCAACAGGGTAAAAAGAGGCTCTTTCAATATTTGCCAGCCACAAGTTCATAGGGAAAAACCCCATTTTCACAAACATTCCAACCGTTGTAATGGCAAAACCTATTTCAAAAAGAAACGGTGAGGGAATCTCTTTGGCATGTTGTAAAAGCAGGTCAAACTGCATCGCATCTTCACCTAAAATAGGCTTTGCACTTGCATACATTAAGATAATACCAAAGAGTATAAGTGAAACGGCAATGGCACCCACTATCATATAATTCCATGCCTCTTTGTGTGCTGCAGGTGTATAGTTTGTCTTAATCATATACACAGTAGAGAGCGTTGCAAGCTCAAGCCCTATCCAGTAGATTCCCATATGATTTGCAAGAATGGAAAAGATAAGTCCTACCCAAAAAATTGCAAAAAATCTGTAAAATTTTCTATAGGCTTTTGGGGAGACTTTTACATGTTTATCAAGTGTTAAAAGTGCCAAAGTCACGCCGATACCGACAATAGAAGAGACTAAAAGCACATAGGTATCAAGCTTATCTGCTACAAGATAGTTACTTAAAATATTGTAGGGTTTTGGAAGCAAAAAGAGCTTCACAATCGGAAGCAAAATAACAAAAGAAGTAAACGCAAGCAAATATTTGCTCTTGCTGTTTTTAGAAAAGCTCACTCCAAACATAATAAGCGCAGGGAGTAGTAAAAAAGCCAACATCATACTTGCATCTCCTCTTTGTGAAACAGTAAATTGATAACGACGATAGCCATTAACAAATCAAAAAATATACCAAGTTCTACAAGCATAGGCATACCGTTTGTCGCACTGATACCCAATAAAAAAAGTGAATTTTCCATACTTAAAAAGCCTATAATCTTAGGCGCGACATTTTTGTGTTCCATCATCAAAAGAAGCGAAAGAAACAACGAAGAAATACTCACAGCAACATAGTTTGCATTTGTATGTATCATATGTGTAATCGGCTCTGAGAGATAAAAGGTAAAAACCAAAATGGCAGGAACGAGCATAATCGCATGTTGTACTTTTATCTCCGGTGTGATTTGACGGACAAAATGAAATTTTTGAGAAAGGTTTTTCAAAACATAGGGAATGCCTATGCCTTTTACTATAATCGTAATAATTCCCGTAATTATCATAGCATTGTCGTCTAAGCTTTTTCCTATACTAAGTGCTAATATTCCAAGCATGAATGAATTGAGCGAGTACCACAAAAGGAGTCTGTACAATCTTGTTGTAAAGAGTGCAACAATCAAAGAAGCTAAAAAAAGTCCTATAAGAAAATCTGTCATCTATGCTCCTAATACATAAAATGTGATTAAAGATAAAAATGCAAAAACTATGGCAAGACCCAGTAAGTTTGGTATCTTAAACAAGCGTAATTTTGCAGTATTTACCTCTAAAAGAGCAACCAAGGTTGCAATAAAAAAGAGTTTGGCTATAAAAATCAAAATGGCAATCGGTGCAGAAAATTCAAGTCCAAAAGGCATAAACAGTGAAGCGAATAAAGAAGCAAAAATCACAAATTTTATAGATGCCGCTGTCTCTATAATAGCCAAATAAATCCCTGTAAGATCAAGTATCATCGCTTCATGCACCATAGTAAGTTCGAGATGTGTTTCAGGATTGTCTACAGGAATACGTCCATTCTCGGCTATAAGCAGTATAAAAAAGCTGATGCCGGCAAATAAAAAACTTGCCATATGCTCCTTCGGAAAATGTTCTGCCAGATTGACGCCTGCTTGTCCTACACCTAAATTTCCTGCCATTAAAGAGACTGAAAATACCGTCAAAACCATAGCAGGTTCTACAAGTGCCGCAATAAACGCTTCACGAGAGCTGCCCATTCCGCCAAAGGCACTCGCACTGTCAAGTCCCAAGAGCATAAGAAAAAAAGTAGAAAGAGAGATGAGTCCCGTAATGGTAAAAGCATCTACAAAACTCACATAATAACTCCCAGCCACTATTGGCGGTAAAAAGAACATGGTGACAAGCAAAGGGGAAAGCACAAGAAAAGGCGCATACATCGTTATGGCACTTGTCTCTTTTGAAATAATAGTCTCTTTGTACATTAATTTTGCAAAATTTCTATACCCTTGAAATATGGAGACAGGTCTTTTAAAAAGCAGCACCATTTTCGTCGCTTTTATATACGAAAGTAAAACAGGAGCCAGCAATGCCAACAAAACTATGCTAAACAGATACAAAATCATTTTCTATCTCCGATTATTAATATTTTCACAGAAATCATCATGACAATGAACTCCAAGACAAATGTTGCCCAAGAAAATTCATGCGCAAAAACTCGATAACTAAAAAGTACAAGAAGCATGATATTAAATATCATCGCAGAGTACCGTGTCTGTTCAAAATGAGCCAAACGATAGACCCAGTAACTTATAAAATTAACGGCTTTTGCCGTACTTTCATAAAAAACTTTCTCAAAAAGCGGCTTTACATGTACTTCATAATGTGAAGAACTAAATTTCGTTTCATGCCCTGCAATTGTCTGTTTGATAAAATGCTCATTCGGTTTATAGAGCCAGTTAAAAAAACGTCGAATCGGTCCCGCAAATCCTGTAGCGGTATACTGGGTTTTTGAGGATGTTTTATAGCCACATGCCCAGGTATGATGAACCCTTGTTTTTACACCAAAAACTTTATAAGCAAGCATCATAAGTGCCGTAACGCCAAGTAAAGAGAACAAAAGAATAAGAGGTGAGACGATACCGCCGTTGATGCCGACAGAGTGCATATTCCAAATGCCATCAGGAAAGATTTTGGCATACACCGAAGCACGCCCTAATCCAACAAGGGCTTTATCAAACCAGCCTATATAAAATGGTGTAAAAAGCATTAAAGAAAGTACAATTCCTGCCATCAAAATCATGCCGCTTTTCATCAGAAAATTTACTTCATGGGCATGTTTGGCATTGGTGCTGCGATGCAGACCCAAAAATGTTATGCCATAGGCTTTGACAAAACAGGCAATCGCCAAACCGCCTGTCATGGCAAGTGCAAAAATAGCAAAAGGGATGGCAAGTTTGAGTGAAACATTGTCTATATGACTTGAGCCAAGCATCGACTGAAAAATCATCCATTCACTTAAAAAACCATTACTCGGAGGCAAAGCAGAAATGGAAATGGCTGCGATTAAAAAGGTAAGTGCTGTCACAGGCATAGCTTTTATAAGCCCGCCGTATTTTTCCATATTTTTTGTATGCGTTTGATGCAGGACTGCTCCTGCACCCATAAATAACAGAGATTTAAAACTCATATGATTAAAGGTATGAAAGAGTGCTGCGATAAACGCAAAGGTGCTCAATACATGCAAACCTAAACTATCAAAAATCATCCCCATCCCAAAACCGATGAGAATTATCCCAATGTTTTCAATGGAGTGATTTGCTAAAAGCGCTTTAATATCATGTTCACTCAGCGCATACAAAACACCTATCAAAGAAGAAAGCGCGCCCAAAGTCAAAATAGTTATTCCCCATTCCAAAGGCCAAGGGTACAGTACATCAAATAAAAACCGAAACATTCCGTATATGGCTACTTTTAACATGACACCACTCATAAGCGCTGAAACAGGACTAGGTGCGGCAGGATGGGCATACGGTAACCATACATGTAACGGCACGGCACCTGCCTTACTTAAAAAACCTAAGAGTAAAAAGAAAAAGAGCATGGTAGGGTAGGCAAAATGTGAGGCAATAAGCTTCATATCTACAAAACCTATGTCAAGGTTGCCGTCGGAGACGATAAGAAAGAAAAGGAGTAAAAAAACAAAACCGAAATGTGTCATTATAAAGTAAAATCGTGCAGCTTTTATGGTACTGTTGTCTTTTACTTCTGTGAGTATCAACTGCCATGAGGTCAAACTCATCAACTCCCAAAAAAACAAAAAGACTAAAGCATTTGCACTCACGACAACACCAAGCATAGAGAATATAAAAGCAAAGTAATGCAGTTGATAGTGCATTTTTCGTTCTATATGAGGCAAATAGCCGGCAGAATAAAAAAGATTCGGTATTGCACCAAGTAAAATCAGCGCAACAAAAACAAGCGAAAGGGTATCAAAGAGAAACATTTTTTTAACAACTCCAGAAAAAAATTCTAATGGAGGGCTGTTGATATGAAAGAAAGGCAGTCCTGAATTATTTGATGAAATTATACTTCTAAAATGTTTAATTTATGTTTAGACACTTAATCACAAACACTACACATTAGCATGTTATACTTTCCTAAATCAAAAAAAACAGAGGAATAGTTTATGAAAACAGTGATACTGGGTATTTTTTTACTTTGTACTGGGGCACAGGCAATCAGTTTAGCCGAAATTATTGATACCGCTTTGGCAAAAAAACCATCATTAGAATCCATCAATGAAAGAATTGAGGCAAACAAGTACAATATAGCAGTTTCAAATCAATTTGAAAACCCCCAACTGCTCATAACAAAAAACACATTAAACTCCTCACAGGCGATGAGCCAGTCTGTGGTCACACTGAAACAAAAAATTCCTTTTTACAACAAACGCGACACAAATAAAAAAATCGCAGAAGCTGAAGATGCAGTTTTGCAGGAAAAATTAAATGCGGCAAAAACAAAACTGGTTGAAAAAATAAAAAGTGAAGCCTATGCCATCTGGAAACTAAACGAACTATACAAAATTATTGATGACTATGTCACCTTGACAAAACAAAATATTGATTTATACGAATCTTATACCAGTATTGATGAAAATCAGCATATGGGTATTATGAAAGCAGAACTTTCACTCTCGGATCTGCAAATTCAAAAAAGTGTTTTACGCGAAAAAATCAGTTCTGCCTATGCCCGACTCTCTTATTTGGCTGCTTTTAAAATAGAGCATTTGGATATCACTATAAAAATGGGAGCAAAACCGAACTTGACGCAACTGCAAAAATCTTTAGGTGAAAATCCGGATATCAAAATAAAAGAGAAAGAAGTTCTCAAACAAAATGCAAAATTGCAAATGGCAGACCTCAACAACTATCCGGACATCAATCTCATCGCAGGCTATGCCCTGAGAGAAAATTTCAACAACTATTTTAATTTTGGTTTCGGTTTGAGTCTTCCTATATACGGTACCGAGGATTACAAAGAAGAAGAGGCCCGCGCTCTTGTTTTATCCATTGCAAGCCAAAAAGCAGATACTCAGATATCTGTCAATGCCGAGCTTGAAGCCTATTATGCGCAAATGCTCTCTTCTTATGAAGTTTATCATATTATTCAAGATGAAGCACTGCCGCAGGTTGCCCATATGTTTGAGCTCTCAAGCTCCTCCATATCCATTGGAGCGGATCTGTTTAAATATATAGATGTTTTGTTTCAAAAACTTGATTTGGAACAAAAAAGCATCAAAGCGGTAGCAAATTACAATCTGGCAAAAGCCAAAATAGCACAACTTAAAGGAGAATTACAGTGAAAAATTTAAAATACATATTGCTTTTGTTGCCATTGATCGTCTTGGCTAAAGAGCCTTCAGTAGAACAGCTTTTTTCGGTTCAAACTGTCAAAGTACAAAAGGTAAAAACAAGCCACAGCAAAAAAAACTATGGTTTTGTCAAGGCGAATGAGGCAAGAGTCTATGAAGTCAGCCCCCGTTTTGGAGGATTTGTCGAAAAACTTTATGCCGATAAAATCTATAAATATGTAAAAAAAGGAGAACCACTGGCCCTTGTCTACTCTCCTGAAGTCTACAAAGCAAAAGAAGATTATGTCAACTCTTACAACTATACAAGAAACAGACCAAACAAAGGCATGCTCAAAAGTGCAAAGCTCAAACTTGCTCTGCTTGAAGTCGCACCAAATGAAATTTCAGAGCTTGTCAAAAAGAGAAAAGTATCACCAAATACAACTATCTATGCTCCGCACAGCGGGTATCTTTTTGTAAAAAATGTCAATGAGGGTTCGGCATTTAATGCAAAAAAGAATCTTTTTGAAATCGTCAACCTTGATGATGTCTGGGTAGAGGTACAGGTGTTTGAAGATGATGTCAAATGGCTCAAGCATGCCGATGATTTTCGTGTCAGTTTTAAAACAACTGACAAAACATATGAAACACATTCAAAGTTTTTGTATCCTGACCTCAGTCCAAAAGAGGCGACACTCACTATGCGACTCACACTCACAAACACAGACCATACACTCTTTCCCGGAATGTATGCAAATGTTATTTCAAGAGACAAGCCCAAAGAGTACCTGACACTTCCACAAAGTGCGGTCATTTTAAAAGACGGCAAATATTATGTCTTTGTTGTCGGAGAATTTGAAGGCGAATATGAACCGATGCAAATAGATGTCAAACCGCTCAATAATGAAACATACATCATAACAAGCGGACTCAACGCAGGTGATGAAGTTGTGAACAATGCCCTCTTTATGATGGACAGTGACGCACAGATAAACGGACTTTATTAGTCTAGTGCTTCACGCACCTCCTGTGCCACTTTTTTCTCATCAACAAAGAAGAGCAAAAGTGCGCCGAGGACAAACAAAACAGCAACCGAGGCAATAGCAAATCTTGAGTTATGACTGAAAAGTGCAACAAATGCAACCAAAAGCGGTCCTAAAATAACCGCAAATTTTCCAAGTAAATCATAAAAGCCAAAAAATTCAGCCGCATATTTTTGCGGTATCATCTTCGCGTAATAAGAACGGCTCAGTGCCTGAATACCGCCTTGCACCAGCGCAATGAGCAGAGCCAGTATGTAAAACTCATACACATCTTCCATCATTGCGGCATAAATAATAATACCGATATAGACGCTGATACAAAGATAAATAACTTTTTTTGTACTCCAGATATCGGCAAGTTTTGCGACTATAAGTGTGGCCGGGAAACCGACAAACTGTACAATAAGCAGCGCCATAATAAGCTTGCTGCTGTCAAACCCAAGTGCCATACCATAATCAACCGCCATACGAATAATAGTGTCCACCCCGTCAATATAGAGCCAGTAAGCCACCAGAAAAAGAAAAAGCCCTTTGAGACTTGTAACTCTTTGCAATGTTTTTTTCAGCCGTAAATACCCTTGGACAAGTAAAATATTTTTTTGCTCTTTATACTCTTTTTTCTCCTCTACAAATAACAAAAGAGGAAGAGAAAAGACGGCCCACCAAAGTGCCACACTGACAAAAGAAGCCTGAATTGCCGTTGCCTTATCAGTAAAACCGAAAAATGAAGGTTCCTCCACCATAAATACATTCAAGGCAAATAGGATTCCTCCTCCGAGATACCCAAGAGCAAATCCGAGGCCGGAGACATAATCCACATTTTTATCATCGCTCACAGAAGGAAGCAGCCCATCATAAAAAATGTTTGCACCCATAAAACCAATGTTTCCAAGCGTATAAATCAAGGCCGCCATTTGCCAGTTTCCCTGTTCTACAAGGGCAAGTGATGCACTCATCAGGATGCCCAAAAAGGCAAAAAGAAACAAAAAACGCTTTTTTAATGAACCTGCATCAGCCATAGCTCCAAGCAAAGGGGCGAGAAGAACAACCACAAAGCTGGAAATCGAATTTGCAAATCCGAGCTGTGCCGTACTCACCGTTACATCCGTTCCAACACTGTAATAAGACTTAAAAAAAATAGGGAAAAAACCCGCCATAACCGTAGTCGCATAGGCTGAATTTGCCCAATCATACAAAGCCCAGGCATAGATAGATTTTTTATTATTGTTTTTCATACCTTAATTCTATAAGAAAATATATTAAACCATAATTTTGTCCCATCCTATTTCTCACAAACTCTACACACAACGCTGCTATAATTTGGCAAAACTAAATAAATGGACAGATTATGATAGAAAAACTCATCGCTTTTAGTATAAAAAACAAATTTATTATCCTTCTTGCGGCTTTTGCTCTTGTTGGTGCCTCTATTTGGAGTATGAAAAACACGCCCTTGGATGCTTTGCCTGACTTATCGCCTCCACAAGTAATCGTACAGATTGACTGGGCGGGACAGTCTCCTGAGATTGTCGAAGACCAGGGAACCTATCCGCTTGTTGCACAGTTTTTGGCCATTGCAAACATAGACACGGTTCGCGGCTATTCTACCTATGAAAACGGTCTTATTTACATCATTTTCAAAGAAGGCACAGACCTCTACTGGGCACGGAGTCGCGTCTTGGAACAACTGGCAAGCATACAGTCGCAACTTCCAAAAAACATGAACGTATCCCTCGGACCCGATGCAAGCGGCGTGGGCTGGGTGTATGAATACGCACTCAAATCAAAAACTAAAAATCTTGCCGAGTTGCGTACTCTTCAGGACTACTATTACAAATATGCACTTATGGGTGTTGACGGAGTGAGTGAAGTGGCAAGTATCGGCGGCTTTATACCTACTTTTCAAGTCACCGTAAACAATGACAATCTGGTTCGCTACAACCTCAGTATTCAAGATATCAAGAGAGTACTGGCAAAGAACAACAATGATACAGGCGGACGTATCGTCATTAAAAACGGTTATGAGTGGATGGTACAGGCAAAAGGCTACATCAAGAACCTTGATGATATCAGAAATCTTGTCGTCACTACAAAAGCAGGAACACCTGTCAAACTCGGAGATATTGCAAGAGTAGAACTCACACCTGCATCGCGTCGCGGTCTGGCAGACTTAAACGGTGAGGGCGAAGTGGTCGGCGGTATTGTCATGGCACGTTACGGTGAAGATGTCTACACGATGATCAAGCGAGTTCAAGAAAAAATGAAAGAGCTTAAAGTGGATGATGTGGACGTTGTCACCGTTTATGACCGCTCAGGGCTTATTGACAAAGCGGTAAACACTTTAAAAGATACACTCATTGAAGAGAGTATTATTGTTGTCATCATCATCGGGCTTTTTTTGATGCACTTTCGATCTTCACTTATCGTCATTATAGTACTGCCTCTGACCGTCGGTTTTACCTTTTTACTGATGAAGATTTTTGGTATCGGCTCAAACATTATGTCACTCGGCGGTATTGCCATCGCCATCGGTGCAATGGTGGATGCCTCCATCGTTATGATAGAAAATGCCCATAAAATGTTACACAAATTTGAGCATAAAGAGGGAAGAATACCAACAGAAAAAGAGCGTGTTGCCATCATACTGAAATCTTCACAGCTTGTCGGACGTCCGATATTTTTCGCACTGGCGCTCATTGTCGTTTCGTTTTTGCCTATTTTTGCACTCACCGGACAGGAGGGACTGTTATTTACCCCGCTTGCTTTTACAAAAACCTTTGCAATGGCTGCAGGCGCACTGCTGAGTATCACTTTGGTTCCTGCTCTTATGATATTTTTTGTCAAAGGAAGAATCCTGCCAGAGAGTAAAAATCCGCTCAACAGATTTTTTATCTGGCTCTATCGTCCCATTATTGTCTATGGACTCAAAATAAAATATCTTGTCATTGTTTTGGTTTTACTCTCTCTTGGTTACATGTATCCGCTCTATAAGAGTCTCAAATGGGAATTTATGCCGATGCTTAATGAGCAGACATTTATGTATATGCCTGTCACCCCTTATGGTATCAGTATAGACCAGACAAAGCAGCTTTTGCAAAAAACAGACAAAATCATCAAATCTTTTCCGGAAGTAGAAAATGTTTTTGGAAAAGCCGGGCGTGCAGGTACGGCAACCGATCCGGCACCGCTTGGCATGCTTGAGACTATCATCACCCTCAAGCCAAAATCCGAATGGCCAAAAGGAATGACCTATGACAAACTCAGAGAAGATATGGAAGCTGCCCTGCAGGTTCCAGGACTGACAAACTCATGGACCTATCCGATTCGCGGTCGTATTGACATGCTCCTTAGCGGTATACGGACACCAATCGGTATCAAACTCTATGGAATGGATGCACAGGGTCTGCAAAAATTTGGAAAACAGATAGAAGAGCAACTGCGTCAATATGACAAAACCCTCTCTGTCTTTGCAGATCAGGCAAGTGCAGGATATTATATAGATATTATTCCCGATGAAGAAAAACTGGCGCGTTACAATATGACAAAAGAGACACTCTTGGAATACACTGCCTTTGCCATAGGAGGGATGAGGGTTTCAACAATGTACAAAGGTCTTGAACGCTATCCTATCGCACTGCGTCTTGAGGACAATGAAAGAAGAAGTCTTGAATCCATAAGAAACATACAAGTCAAAACAAAACTCGGCTTTGTTCCACTTGGGAGCTTGGCAAAAGTAGCCTACAGACAAAGTGCTTCGGTTATAAAAAGTGAAATGGCAGCACCGGTTACTTTCATTTATATTACGCCAAAAGAGGGTATCAGTGCGACAGAGTATAAAAAAGGAGCTCAAAAATTTATTGATAAGATTAAATTTGATCCTGGATACTATATAGAGTGGGCAGGACAGTCAGAATATCTTGATTCGGCTATGAAACGTATCATCTGGATTGTTCCGGCTGTTCTTGTTGTCATATTTTTACTCATCTATATGGCTCTTAAAAAACCCGGACCAACAATTATTGTCTTTTTTACTCTGCCTTTTGCCCTTTTAGGCGGACTGATTTATATTGATATACTTAATTTTGCTATGAGTATAGCTGTTATTGTCGGATTTTTAGCACTCCTTGGAGTCGCCGCCGAGACAGCCATTGTCATGATTATTTACCTGCAGGAAGCAGTAGATGAATATAAAGAAAAATACAAAAAAGAGTTTGGAATCAAAGAACTCAATGCAGCAATTTACGAAGGGGCAGTACAAAGGGTACGTCCAAAACTTATGACAGTATTTGCAATTTTAGCGGGGCTTACCCCTATTATGTACACGCACGGAGTCGGCAGTGAAGTGATGCAGCGTATTGCAGCACCTATGCTTGGCGGTGTTGTCAGTTCCGCTGTTTTAAGTCTTGTCATCATTCCAATCTTGTTTGAAATTTATGCAAAACGGCAGCTTGATAAAAAAGAGGATATTTAAACCTCTTTTTATCTACAGTTGGCCCATCGTACTTTTTATATTTTCTACAAATTCCGTAATATCATCATGCAAATCCTGTAAATCTGCTTCATGTTCTACCTCATCGGCCAATATTTGAGAGACGATATCATAAGTGACAATATCTTTATCTTTGACAGTTTCAGCCAAAGACGAATACGTACTGATAGCACACTGCTCACCTTTTATAGAGTCTTCAAGAATAGCAACGACATCAAAGTTTTTTGGTTCCTCATACCCGCAGTTTGTGTGTGTGAACCACTCTTTCGGATTCAAAAGCGGTGTGCCGCCAAGCTGTATGATTCTGTCGGCAACCATATTGGCATGTCGGAGTTCATCGTTTGCATGCTGTGTCAGTTCGGCAAATGCAGCATCTTTCATAATGCCTTTAATCACTTTTGCTTCGATAAAATACTGATAATATGCCAGCCATTCATCTGCATAGGCTCTGTTGAGCAACTTCACCACTGTTTCAGGCTCTATACCTTTAATAATTGAATTTCCTCGTGTCATAATATTCTTCTCCTCTGATTTGAATTACCTCAAGTATAAGGCAATTCTTCTTAAAAGAAAATTATTATTATTTAAATAAAAGTGTGAATCGTGTTCCTTTTCCAAGTTGGGATTTAACATTGACTGTAATACCGTATGCATTACATATTTGTTTCACAATGCTCAGACCTACACCGAATCCGCCTGCTATGTCTGACTCACGTTTATACATTTCAAAAATTGCATCAAGTTTTTTTTGCGCTATACCGACACCTTCATCTTCTATAACAAAGGCATTCTTATCAAGTTTTATGATTATTTTTGTTTGGGGAAGAGAGTATTTGATGGCATTTGAGAGCAGATTTGAAAACAGCAGTTCTGCCCGTGAGGGAATTATATGGAAATAACACTCTTCAAGCTGACTCTCTATTTGTATATTTTTTGCATTTGTAAGTTCACTGTAGTAACCGATAGTCTGCTCCAAAATATTTTTAAGATTCACATCCTCTGCTTCTTGCTGTTTTTGATTAAAATTTAGAAATGTCAGTGACTTATAAATACTCTCAAGCTGTTTTGTACTTATAGAGATATTCGTCAGTATTTTTTTATCATAAACTTTTTTCTTGATTGCCCGACTCGCACTCATTTTCAAAGCGGTTATAGGAGTGTTTAACTCATGCGAGACATCCTGAATGAAGCTCTCTATCTGCTCCATTCTCTGATGCACAGGTTTCATAAACAGTTTGGCCAGTATGACAGAGATGAGGACAATAAAGAAAAAGCCCACGCTCATAACCAAAAGAACATTTTTTTGCAGCTCCTGGAGCTGTTTGAAATACTCTTTTGTTCTGACAAGGACATATTCAATATTGAGATGTTCCTGCGGTGCGTCTGAAACCAGAACCTTATAGCCGTTTTTTTCATAATACCCTGTTTTAAAACCCGCAGCTTCATTTGTACCAATCAAACGGTATTCATACCCTTTTTCATTTGGAAGCTGCAGTGTTGTCCCTTTCATCTGCGCATTAATTATGAGTCCTGAAAGTTTGTCGGCGATATGGTTGAGCTTATAATAGGTTGCACTCTCCAAAGAATTTTTCTGTGCACTGTAGTACCAGTATCCTGAAAGCAAAACAAACAAAAAGGAAGAAATAAGATAGAGCGTTACAAAAGAGTAAAAAGACTTTTTTTCCAACTCATTCAAACTTATACCCTTCTCCCCGGATATTGACAATGTGCTCTTTGCCGATGTATTTTCGTAAATTTTTCACAATGGTGCGAATAGCATCATCGCTCGGCATATCTTCATACTCCCAAAAGTTTTGCAGCAATTCGTCAGAACTGACAACACGATGCCTGTTTTTATAAAAGTAATGCAGACAGTCACTCTCTTTATGTGTCAGTTTGATTGTTTTGTCGGCAATTTTCAGTGTATGTGTTTTTGTGTCAAATATGATCTGCTCATCAAGTTTCACCAGACTCTCCAGCCCAAAATGCCTCTTAATGTTTTCTATACGCTGTGCCAGCTCTTCCAAATCAAACGGCTTTTTTATAAAATCGTTCGCCCCTGATTCAAAGGCAGATTTGAGATACTTTGTATCGTGAAAAGCGGTAATGAAAATCGTCGGTGTTTCATCATGAAAATCCCGCAGTTCCCGCAAAAGAGAGATGCCGTCTCCGTCAGGAACATTAATATCAAAAATATACAAATCAAATTTTTCATTCTCTGAGAGTGTGAGTGCTTTTTTCATACTGTAGGTCTGTACAACCTCGTACTCATCTTCCAAAAAATCAACCAAAATATTTGCCAGTGCCGTGTCGTCTTCAAGGAGTAATATTTTCATAAGAGTATTGTAGCATAAGATATAAGTTCCTATAGGAATAAGTAGTGTGTAAATAATGTCAAATCATAAATAATAATAAAATTTTTATAAATATTTTCTATATTTTCAACAAATTTAAATTAAAATGTTACTAGCTTTTTTGTAAGGATACTTGCTTGCTTCAAGAACAACACTTTTTAGAAGAGTACAGAACTGGCACTAATAATTTTGTAAAAGATTTTTACCAAAAAGCTTTTCAAGCATCTGTAGAGTATTGGCGTGCTGTTGGATATTTTAGGAGTTCTTCACTCGAAGCATTTGGTGCTACACTCCAAAACTTTCTCCAAGAAGGTGGAAAAATCAAACTTATCACATCTATAGAGCTAACAGAAGATGATGCCAATGCCATCGAAAATGGTCTTCAAACTAAAAAAGATGAAAGAGAGTCTATCAAAATTAATTTGATTTTTTAAGGTTTATGTTTAAAAAGTAACTTTGAACTCATTTACTTTAGTGCCAATTTTAGCAGTTCGTTTGACAAACACTTCTGATTTTAGTCTCTAGCATTTATATACTTTACCTCTTTTCTTTGTAATAAAATTATACTTTTATTAACATAACATAAAAATAATTTTATTACTATTATTCCTATAGGAAGTTTATGAAAAATATAGCTATTGAAGTCGAACGTCTTCATAAAAGAATCGGTAAAAATGTCAAAAAATTGCGTGAAGGCAAAAAGTTAACACAATTAGATTTAGCTTTAGCAATTGGCCAAAAATCTACTACAATCATCTCACAGGCAGAACTTGGTACAAATAAGCATTTTAATATTGAACAATTATACAAAATATCAAAAGTTTTAGGATGTGATATAACTGATTTCTTTAATTAAGCAGATACTACTTAGTGAATCTAATTTTCCATGTATAATAAAAAATTATATAAATTTAAAAAGTATACTTTTCATTAATGATATTCTATTTCAAAAAATCTCGTAACAGTTCATAAAAGTTTTCTCTCTTACCAATTTTTAATACTATTACAATGATTTCGACATCTTTTACTTCATAGGCTAGTCGATATCCTGAATTTCGAAGTTTTATCTTGTAAACATTATCAAAACCACTTAACTTTGCACTTGGAACTTTTGGATTTTGTAAACGCTGTTTGAGCTTTTTGTGCAATTGCAATTGAATAGAATGGTCTAATTTGTCCCACTCTTTTTTTGCATTTTTTGTAAATTGCAGCCTATATAAGCTCATCTATATCAACCTCTACGAGTTCATCCTTGCTATAGTTCAATGCTTCTTTTACCTCTTTTTCCAAATAATGCTCATCGAGAATGTCCATTATTTTTTCATAGTAACTGCTGGGCACAAGATAAGCACTTGGTGTATTATGATTCAAAATTGCGATAGGCTCATTACCAGCCTCATCCAGCAGTTTTGTAGGTGATTTTTTCAACTCGGTAATGCTCGCTGTATAATTTGCTAAAATCTGTTTCATAAAAAATCCTTTAATAGATACTTTTTTCAGTACTGATTATAGCATATTTAACCTAAAAGCTCCAACTCCTTAATAGCCTTTGAGACATCCCCCAAACAGCAACCTCCACTTGGATTCAACACTTCGCAAGAACAACCGGGATTTTCCATCTTTGCTTTGATGTCTTCAAGTGCTGTTGTTTTACCTGTTGCTTCAAGTTCCGCTTTGATTTTCTCTTTACTCCACTCAAAGCAGTAGCATACAGTAGCAGGTTTTGCCCCCTCTTTAAGTCCGACAACCACACGCATATCTTTTTGTGTCAGTATCTCATCCCCTCGAAAATAGACGACTTTACATGTAGTTGTCTTACAGTAGTAAAAGCCGTCAAAGTAGGAAAGTTTTGATTTTGCCTCATCCTTTAAGAGATGCCGCACTGTTTTTCCAAGCACCCCTTTTGCTTTTTCTCCACACTCCGGACATGCTGCTTTGCCTTTTGGCTGTGGTGTGCAACAACCTTGTTCTTCTTTTGTAACACTAAAACTATATAACATTATATTTTCCTTATAAATTTTGGAAATACTCTTTTGTACCTCTGTTTTGAATCGCACCTGAAATTCTTTCAAGCCCTTCAATGTAAGCGGCACTGCGCAGTGTCACTTTTTTTTCTTCTGCTGTATTAAAAATGATTCCTGCCTGTTTTTGCAAAAGATATTTGAGTTTTTCATTCACTTCTTCCTCTTCCCAGTAGTACCCCGCCCTGTTTTGCACCCATTCAAAATAGCTCACAGTAACCCCTCCTGCATTTGCAAGTACATCGGGAATCACAACAGCATTGTTCTTTTGCAGAATTTCATCTGCCTGTGAAGTAATCGGACCGTTTGCAATCTCTAAAATAAGTTTTGCCTGTATTTTTACGGCATTGTCTTTTGTAATTTGATTTTCCATTGCGGCAAGCACCAATACATCAACATCCAACGCTAAGAGTTCTTCATTTGTCATGACCTCATTTTCTGCCTCTTCACAGATAGACACATCACAGTAAAGCATGGCTTTAAGCTCGTTATGCTTTTTACGATGAAACATTATCTTTTTCGGGTCTAGTCCGTCTTTGGAGTAGATGGCACCCTTGGAGTCAGAAAGCGCCATAACTTTGCATCCTGCTTCTTGTGCAAGTCTGGCAAAATGATACCCTGCATTTCCAAAACCCTGTACTGCTATACGCATTCCCTGCAGTTTTTTCGTATTTCGCTTCAACCAGCACTCAAGGACGTAAAGAGCACCTTGACCCGTAGCTGCTTCTCGACCTTTTGAACCGCCAAGATACACAGGCTTTCCGGTGATAACACCGGGGAGCTGCTCGCGCATTATTAGATTATACTCGTCTGCCATCCAGCCCATAATTGTTGCATTGGTGTACATATCTGGAGCGGGAATATCTCTCTTAGGCCCTATAATATCGGCAATAGCACGAATATAACCGCGGCTTAGTCTCTCCAATTCAAGTTTTGAGAGCATTTTTGCATCTACTGCAACACCACCTTTTGCGCCCCCAAAAGGAAGGCCTGCAACGGCACATTTTACCGTCATCCAAAAAGCAAGAGAAGTAACTTCATCTATACAGACATCGGGATGAAAACGAATACCTCCTTTATAAGGGCCTCTTGTATCGTCATACTGCACGCGATACCCAGTAAACACTTTCAAACTTCCATCATCCATTCTGACGGGGATGTTTACTGTGAGATTAAGTTTAGGCTGTGCCAAGCGAATCGCGATATCCTCAGGCAGGCTGAGTAGAGGCAAAACTTTATCTAATCTACTTTTTGCATCATCAAACAGATTTCTCATGATATTTTCCTTTTTATGTTGCACAGCAACTTAATTCTTTCACGTTCTTATCAAACGTAACAGCCGCAAGTTTAATGCCCTCTCCAAGCGTTAAATAGGGATGAAGCATCTCTTTTAAATCACTTACTTTGATACCGTATTTCATGGCAACGGAAATTTCCATAAGCAGTTCAGAACCCTCGGCAGCTACAATACGGGCACCGATTAAGGTGTCATCCGCTGTGTTTCGTAAAAGTTTAATCATGCCTCGTGTATCTTTAGCGGCAATGGCACGGGGTACATAGCTCAGAGGCAGTGTTGCCACCTCAAAATCTATGCCTTTTTCTTTTGCCTGTTTTTCATCCAAACCAACACCAGCCACTTGAGGATCGGTAAAAATGACCCACGGCAATACAGAAAAATCAAGTTTTTGCTGCGAAGAAGCAAACATATTGGCAACTGCCGTTTTAGCTTCATACGCAGCCGTATACACAAACATATGTTCTCCCGTTACATCGCCTGCTGCATATATTGTCGAAATATTTGTCTGCCCAAAATCATTCACTTTCACAGCACCGTTTACATGTAACGCTAACCCCAAAGATTCTAAGTTCATATTTTGTGTATTGGCAACCCGTCCTGTGGCAACAACTATTTTTTCGGCTTCTATCTCTAAAGTTTCATCGCCCACTACTGTTTTAACAATGACACCACCATTCTTTTGATGCACATTCTGTATGACATTCCCTGTAATAATTTCTATGCCCTCATCTTGCAAATAGCCGCTAAGCATATCTGTAATATCCGGACTCTCATGAGAAAGTATGCGCTCTGAGCGTTGTAAAACCGTTACTTTTGAGCCAAACCTTGCAAACATTTGCGCCATTTCCAAGGCAATGTAGCTCCCTCCGAGAATTATCATAGATGCAGGCAGAGATTCTAAGGCAAAAGCCTCCTCATTTGTCAGGTAATCCACTTCACTTAAACCGTCAATATCTGCTATCATAGGACGCGCACCTGTAGCTATTAACATATGACTTCCCTCTATAATTCGTCCGTTTACTTTCACGGCTGTTGGAGAAACCAAAGAAGCCTGCCCCTCAATAAACTCAAAATTTTCCATATCTTTGATGATATTTATATACTTTTGCTCACGCAAATCTAAAACAAGCTTTGTTTTCTCTTCTATCAGAGTTTTAAAATCAGTAAGCCGGGCAGATGATGTGATGCCTCCAAATGGATTATTATTTGTCTTATAAAGTGTCTGGGCTGCCCGAATGAGATTTTTTGAAGGAACGCAGCCGACATTGACACATGTCCCACCGATTGGCAATCCATCATTAATCATCGTTACTTTAACACCATGTTCTTTTGCCTCAATAGTCGCCACAAATGCAGCAGAACCGCCACCTATAATAATAAGATGTTTTTCAATAGTAAGTGCACAATGTTCACAGGTCATGCCCTCTATTTGTAGTTCATACGTTTGCATAGTAAACTCCTTTATTTTGTTCCACACTTTCCACTACCACATTTTGCAACTGACTTTTTGTGTTGTATTACTTGAATATCACCTGCTTTATGTGTTCCGCTTTCATGATAGTATTTATATCTGTCTTTGTTTTATCATAAGTCACAACTGCCTGTTTTTTTGGTGTTGAGGCTTCTGCAGAGAGAACACCATTTACTTCATAGCTGCCATGATTTATCCTTTTATGAGACGTTCAAGTCTCTCTTCTTGTCTAGGGTTAATAAAGTAAAAAATTGTCATTCCTTCGCGTTTGTTGAGCAGCAGTCCGCCATCTTTAAGCTTTCGTAAATGCTGAGAGATTGGAGACTGCTTCATTGCCAAAATATCTGCCAAATCACAAACACACATGCGTTCAAACTCCAAAAAGAGGCGTATAATTTTCAACCGTACATCATTTCCAAGCAGAGAAAAAATCTTTGCCTGTATCAACAGTTCTCCTTCATTTTTCTCTAAGCATGCTTTTGCATCTTCTATTAAAGTACTGTCAACACTGATTCTGCAACAACTGTTTTCATCTTTCATTTTCTGTTCCTTAAACAGTACATTAGCATATTCTAATATACTTGTCAATTTAAATTGCTTTTCTACACAAACACACCACAAAAAGATTATATACTTCTCCTAACAAAACAAAAAGGAGTTTCTTATGAAAACTTTGGCAAAAATCTTTTTCGCACTTCTCCTCGGTGCAACACTGACTCATGCAGCCGCATTCAGTAAAGATGCAAAATTCAGAACAACAGCGGTACATATCACCGCAGACAAACCGCTTACTACCGGTTCCAACACACTTATCGTCACTATCAAAAAAAACGGCAAGCTTGTAGATGATGCAAAAGTAGCACTCAAAGCCTTTATGCCTGCAATGCCCGGTATGCCTGCTATGAGCTCAAAAGCAAATGCAGAAAACCTCGGTAACGGAAAATACAAAGCAACACTCAACCTTGCAATGAGCGGAACATGGCAGTTGCATATATTTATCACACCAAAAACAGGAAAAAGGTCTCGTGTAAAAACAACACTGAACTTTTAAAAGGCAAAAAAGATGAGAAAAAAGATTATTTTACTTTTTCTGCTCTTAGCAACAATTCCGTTGTTTGGAGCTGCAGAAAGTCTCCAAACACACACGCTTATGGGCTTGTTACTCGGAGCATTTGGAGCCGGATTACTGCTTACCTTTACTCCCTGTGTACTGCCTATGATTCCGATTCTCTCAAGCATCATAGCCGGTCAGGGTGAAAAGCTTACAAAGAAAAACGGTTTTCTTCTCTCTGTTGCTTATGTTCTTGGGACAGCACTGACATATACACTTATGGGTGCTCTTGCCGGGGCTACAGGGGAACAGCTACAGTCTTATTTTCAAAATATCTGGGCGATTGGTATTATGAGCTTTATCTTTTTTCTGCTGGCACTTTCCATGTTTGGTTTTTTCAACCTGCAAATGCCCTCTTTTATTCAATCCAAACTTGACAACCAAACCAGGAATATTAAAGGCGGTACTTTTTTTGCCGTTTTTTTACTTGGATTACTCTCAGCGCTTATTTTAGGAGCCTGTGTCTCTCCTGTCATTATCTCATTTTTAAGTGTTGCCATTGCCCAGGCAAATCCTGTGTTGGGAGCAGAGATGATGTTTGCACTCTCCCTTGGTATGGGTGTTCCGTTGTTACTCGTTGGTCTGGGTGCCGGATATTTGATTCCAAAAGCAGGCGCATGGATGGATTATGTGAAGTACTTTTTCGGTATTCTCCTTTTAGGTGTTGCTGTGAGTATATTTTCCGAGCTTGAACTCTTTTCTGCTTTGTATCTGTGGGGCGTTTATTTTATAGTAATCGGCGCATTTATATATCCCTATTCAACAGCAGATGACTCCTTTACACTATGGCAGAGGTTTGTAAGAACTCTGGCAATACTGTGTCTTGTTTGGGGAACTATCAGCTTAACAGGGGCTTCTATGGGGCATGACAACATATATATGCCACTCAAAAGCAACGCTGTGCAACCATCAACATCAAGTGTGCAGGCCGTTACAAAAACACCTTCTCTTTTTACAGAAGTACCAAATCTCAAAGCAATGGATGCAAAATTAGCGCTGGCAAAACAAACCGACAAGCCTGTATTTGTCTATTTTCATTCAAAATATTGCAAGGTTTGCAAAAAACTCGATGAAACAACATTCAAAGATCCAAAAATTATTGAAATTCTCAATAATAAATATATTGCTCTCGTCGTTGACTTGTCTGATAAAAGCAACAAAGAGACACTGGCAATCAAAGAGAAGTATGGTGTTTTCGGATATCCTGCATTTTTACTTATTGACAGTGATGGAACGCCACAGACAGATACGATACATTATGGTTATGAAGGTGCACAAGAACTGTTTGATGTACTTGATTTAAATGCAGAATAACAAATAAAATAAAAGGCATTTCTATGAAACACAATAAACACTCTTTATCAAGAAGAACTTTTATCAAAGGCGTTGTCGCTTCAGGCGCAATGCTTTACGGGATAAACCTCAACGCTTCAACTGACACAGTTAAAAAACGTAAAAAGACCGAAGAACTCTCGGGAACGGTTTTTCATCTGACTATAGACAAAACCCTTGTCAATGTAACAGGAGAACCCTCATATGCCACAGCAGTTAATGCCATGCTGCAGGGTCCGACACTTAAATGGCGCGAGGGCGATACCGTTACCTTACATGTAACCAATAACTTGCAGGAATCCGCCTCTATTCACTGGCACGGCATAATTTTGCCTTACCAGATGGACGGTGTTCCGGGAATCAGCTATGAGGGTATCGCGCCGGGAGAGACATTTACATATACTTTTACAGTCAATCAAAGCGGAACATTCTGGTATCATTCCCATTCTGCTTTCCAGGAACAGACAGGTGTTTACGGAGCCATTGTCATTGAACCAAAAAAGAAAGATCCGTATGAATACGACAAAGACTATGTTGTCCTTTTATCCGATTATTCAGATGAAAAACCCGCAGCTATTTACCGAAAACTGAAACTTTTTCCTGATTATTATAATTTCAACAGAAGAACTGTCGGCGATTTCTTTTTGGAAGTCAAAGACAAAGGATTCCTTGAAGCTTTCAAAGCACGTCAAATGTGGAATAAAATGCGTATGTCAGACAGAGATCTTTCCGATGTAACAGCCTATACCTATACTTTTTTGATGAACGGGCAAAATCCGGCAACACGCTTTAGGGCACTTTTTCAAAATGGCGACAAGGTACGACTCCGATTTATCAATGCTGCCGCAATGACATTTTTTGATGTTCGCATTCCAGGGCTCAAAATGAAGGTTGTTGCAGCAGATGGGAACAATATACAGCCCGTAGATGTTGATGAGTTTCGCATAGGTGTTGCTGAAACCTATGATGTCATAGTCGAGCCCGAAGATGACAAGGCCTATGCCATTTTTGCGCAAAGTATAGCAAGAAAAGGCTATGCACTTGGCAACCTCTCAACGGATGCAGATATATTGGCAGAAGTGCCACAGATGGATCCGCCGCAGGCACTCACAATGCTCGATATGGGCATGAGCAAAGATATGACACAGATGAAAAGCATGGATATGTCCAAGAGAGACTCTATGTCATCTTTAAAAAAGCCCATTCCTCTTACAAAACTGCCTATACGATGGGGTGTCGGTACAACAATGCGGGCTATGAACCCTCAGTACAGACTCGATGACCCGGGTGTCGGACTCAGAAATAATGGTAGAAAAGTCTTAACATATGCAGATTTACGCTCTTTGCGTTCTACAAAAGAAGACAGATACCCAGACAGAGAGATAGTTTTGCATCTTACCGGAAATATGGAGCGTTACATGTGGTCTATCAACGGTATTCCTTATCACGAAGCTGCACCTTTGGAGTTTCATTACGGCGAACGTCTGCGTATCACTTACATAAATGACACTATGATGAACCATCCAATGCATCTGCATGGTTTATGGAGTGATCTTGAAACCGGTGATGAAAATCATTTGGTACGCAAACACACTATTATCTCACAGCCCGGTTCCAAAATAAGCTTTCGTGTCACCGTGGATGCAAAAGGTGCATGGGCGTACCACTGCCACTTACTCTATCACATGACAGATATGTTTAGAAAAGTCGTGGTTGCATAAGGAAATGATGATGAAAAATATACTAACAAAATTAACACTTTTAGCTACTTTGACAACACTATCTTTTGCAGGAGGCGGTGGTGATACCCTGCGTGCCACTTTTACCGCCGACAACCTGGAGTACCAGACAAACAGCGAAAAAAATCTTTACTGGGACACCTATGGATACATTGGCTATGACCTCAACAAACTCTATTTCTACAGTGAGGGAGAAAAACCCAGCAGTGGCGATGCAAGCAGTGAAAATCAACTCCTCTACTCCCGTGCCATTGCCCCTTTTTGGGATGTGCAGGCCGGTATCAGTTATGATATAGCAGGATCAAACAACAAAACATGGGGCGTTCTTGCCCTCTCGGGACTGGCTCCTTACTTTTTTGAAACACGGGCAGCTGTACTTTTTAGTGACGATGGTAATATTGGTCTGAGAATTGACATGGAATATGAAGCACTCATTACCCAAAGACTCATCCTCACACCAAAATTTACGCTCGATGCCTATTCAAAAGATGCCCCGACTATGGGTTACGGTTCAGGCATCTCAAACCTTACTCTCGGCGCAAGACTTCGATATGAATTCACAAGACAGTTCGCTCCCTATGTCGGCATTGAATGGGCAAAAAACTTCGGTACAACAAATACCTACTCTCCGCTTAATGAAGCCTATGCAACTTTTGGTTTGCGATTTTGGTTTTAATTCTCTTCTCAATTATGTAAGCTTTTTACAGCTTACATAAATCTCCTCACAAACTCATCACACTTCTTTGATACCGTATCAATATCTTAAGTATCGTTTTGTGTTTCAAAACTAATTTTAAAACTTAAGAATAAGGGGTATATTATGTTAAAAATGTTCTTTTTACTCGGTATCAGTCTCGTCACTTTTGTAACAAATGCTTATGCTATTCCGGCATTTGCAAGGCAGATGGGAATCTCGTGTAATGCCTGCCATTCACAAAACGGATTTCCTGCGCTCAATCGTTTCGGACGAAGCTTTAAGGCAAGCGGCTACACAATGGTCGGTGCACAAAAGTCTATTTATGATGACCAAAACGGGAAATTTCTCTCACTGACAGACACACTCAACCTCTCTTTGAATGTTAAAATCGGGTATGTTCAAGGGGAAGATCCTGCCGAAGCAGCCCAAATTCAGTTTCCACAGGCTCTTGGCTTTATGATAGCGGGGCGTGTTGCCAACAATATTGGTGTATTTACCGAAATCGGTTACGAATCAGAAGACGGGAATGATCCTGTATTTCAACTCGCTACTTTGGTAGTGCCTGTTGTATATGAACTTCCAAACTATACACTCGGAACCGTTTTTTATCGAACAAGTGAATTTGGAGCAGCCGCTTCTTATGACACACTGGCAACCGGTTCCAAGGCAAACGGTCAGACACTTGAAGCTGTTTCTGTCACATCTGCGCAGTCTTACATTGTCAATAATGCAGGAGAAGAAGCTGCTGCAGAAGGTATCGGCTTTTATATTGCAAGTGATTTATGGTATGGTGTTTACTCTGCCTATGTGCCGACTGTCGGTACCGTCTCAGGTGTTACACCCGCACATTACGCTTCGCTTGCTTTTACACCGCAGGTCGGCAACTGGGATCTTGGGATGAGTGGACAACTCTGGTGGGGAACAGCCTCAAGAGATGATGCCAATACATCTTTGCCAAAAATAGAAGATAAAACAGACAAGTTTGCACTGAACTTTCAGGCTATGGGATCCGTTGACACACTTCCGGTGAGTGTTTTTCTCACCTATGCCCAGGCAAAACAAGGTAGTATTTTTGCACAGACACCAAACAAAGTAAAAGCAGCTACCATTATGGGTGAAATAGCGCCTATCGCGCATATTCTTATGTTCTCAGCAGGCTACAGGGCGGCAGACAACGGTGCAAATACAAACTCTACAGACAATGCACAACTTCTGGCTGTCAAATATTTTTACAAAGAAAATGTGCAATGTCAGTTTGATTATGTCTTTAATCAAAATTCTCAAAAACGCAATGAGATATACTTTACATTACGTGCTGTTTTCTAACACTTCCTTTTTTCTGTCATGCTATAGACTTTTCTCCTCCATAGCATGACATCTTTTACGAAACTCACAAATTCACCACAAACTCTTACTATACTTTTCTAAAATAAATTTTAAAAGGATAGAAGATGATTTACAAAACACAAACAAGCACTCCTCTTGAAACAGTCAAAGCAGAGATTCAAGACAAAGCAAAAGCATTAGGTTTTGGTGTATTGGGGTCTTATGATTTTCAGAATATTCTGCACAACAAAGGATTTGAGCTTGACACTCCAATTACTGTATATGAACTCTGCAATCCACCGGCTGCAAATATGGCACTCAATGCCATCCCTGATATTTCCGTGTATCTTCCCTGCCGGATATCAGTATACGAACAAAACGGAGTGACAGTTTTAGCAACAATCGGTATAGAAGATATACTCAATGCAGTAGATGTAGATGATGATTTCAAACAACATATGGGCGAAATATTTAACAATCTGCGTACGCTTATGGATACTCTTTAAAGGAGTCAATTATGTTTGATCATGCAATGACAGGATGGGGGTTTACAATGGGTTTGGGATGGATAATACCACTGCTTTTGATTTTCGCGCTTTTTTATTTTATTAACAACAATAACAACAGTGACAGAGAATCAGCACGAGATATTTTAGACAGAAAATATGCAAACGGCGAAATAGACGAAGAAGAGTACAAGCGAAAAAAAGAGCTGTTAAAACACTGATTTGGAGGTGTATTATGAGTGAAAAGAAAACAGAAGAAAACACAGAAGAAGAAAATATTTACTGTATAGATGATTCCTGTGAAATAGGCAATGTATTTTATACCTGTCCTATGCACCCCGAGATTCATCAGGACCATCCGGGGAACTGTCCAAAATGTGGCATGACTCTTGAAAAAGAGGTTGAAGCACTGCCGACAATAAAAACACAATACACTTGTCCCATGCACCCTGAAATTATCCGTGATGAACCGGGAGACTGTCCTATCTGTGGGATGCATCTTGAACCTATAACAGTGCAGGCTGAAGAGAAAAACGAAGAACTCGATGACATGAGCCGCCGCTTTTTGATAAGCACGGTTTTATCAATTCCGTTATTTGCACTGGCTATGGTTCATGACATTACTCCGCAGTATATTCCCTCCTGGCTGAGTGCACAATTAGTACAGTGGATTGAATTTGTTTTGGCAACGCCTGTTGTACTTTGGGGTGGCTGGCCTTTTTATGTCAAAGGCTATCAGTCGGTAAAAACATGGAATTTAAATATGTTTACGCTCATCTCCATGGGCGTCGGAGCCGCCTATCTTTACAGTGTCGTGGCTCTCTTTTTTCCTGAAATTTTTCCACCGCTTATGCACACAGCAGAAGGTGTCGTACCTGTTTACTTTGAGGCAGCAGCCGTTATTACAACCCTTGTTCTTTTGGGTCAGGTGTTGGAACTGCGGGCAAGAAGCAAAACAAACACAGCCATCAAAACCCTGCTTAACCTTGCTCCAAAAAAAGCACACAAAATTATAGATGAAGCGGGCAATGAAGAGGAAGTCAATCTCGAACTTGTACATGCAGGAGACAAGCTCCGAGTCAAACCGGGAGAAAAAATTCCTGTTGACGGTGTGGTTATCGAGGGACAGAGCAATATTGACGAATCTATGATAACAGGAGAGCCTGTACTTGTCCAAAAAACGGTAGGCGATACACTCATAGGTGCTACCATCAATAAAAACGGAACCTTGGTGATGCAGGCGACAAAAGTAGGCTCTGACACTATGCTGGCCCAGATTGTGCAAATGGTAGCCCAGGCCCAACGCTCCCGCGCACCGATTCAGCAGCTTGCCGATACCGTGTCAAGTTATTTTGTACCTGCAGTTGTCATTTCTGCAGTGCTAGCTTTTATAGGCTGGTATATCTGGGGACCGTCTCCGCAACTCGCTTATGCCGTTGTCGCTGCAGTTTCTGTACTGATTATTGCCTGCCCGTGTGCCCTCGGCCTTGCTACACCAATCTCGATAATGGTGGCTACCGGTCGTGCAGCACTCTCAGGCATCCTGATCAAAGACGCAAAAACACTCGAGACGATGGAAAAAATAGACACTCTGGTCGTAGATAAAACCGGAACACTTACTCTTGGAAAACCAAAAGTGACTGATTTTCTCACAGCTTCTGGCTATGATACAAAAGAACTTGTCAAATATGCTGCTTCACTGGAGCGGGCAAGTGAGCATCCTCTTGCACAGTCTGTTATAGACTATGCAAAAGAGCTCAATATTTCACTTATCAATGTAGACAATTTTGAAGCGGTACCCGGCAAAGGAGTCATTGCCAAAATTGACGGTAAAAAGATAATTTTGGGCAGTGAAAAACTTTTACAGGAAGAAAATATTTCCATAGAAGAGGTACAGGCAAAAGCAGATGCCATGCGCAATGATGCAAAAGGCATTATTTTTATGGCGATAGATGATAAATATTGTGCAATAATTGCGATAGAAGATCCTATAAAAGAGACTTCTGTTGAAGCTGTACATACATTGGAAAAAGAGGGTATAACAGTTGTCATGCTCAGTGGCGACAATGAATTTACCGCCAATGCAGTGGCTAAAAAACTCGGTATTTCAAAAGTGTATGCCAATGTTCTGCCTGACGGCAAAGCCGATGTCATCAAAGAACTCCAAAGTAGTGGAGCACGTGTTGCAATGGCCGGTGACGGCATCAATGATGCTCCGGCACTGGCACAGGCAGATGTCGGTATTGCCATGGGAACAGGAACAGATGTCGCTATTGAGAGTGCGGGAGTTACTCTTATCAAAGGAGATTTACTCGGTATTGTAAAAGTTCTGAGACTCTCTCGTGCCACGATGCAAAACATTAGACAAAATCTCTTTTTTGCTTTTGTTTACAACAGCGCCGGCGTTCCGATTGCGGCAGGTGTACTCTATCCGTTCTTTGGGATTGTGCTCTCCCCTATTATTGCCGCAGCCGCAATGAGCTTCAGCTCTGTTTCTGTTATAGCAAACGCACTGCGTTTAAAAAATGTAAAACTGTAATCAGGAGGTATAATGAAAATTGTTTTACTGACGCTCATCACTTTTGTACTCTTCATAAGTGCCTGCAGCGATGAGAAAAAAGTTGCCAAATCTTCGGCGCCGGGAATGAAATGCGGCTCCGGGAAATGTGGCGCAAATATGTTTGACGGCAGTGCGGCACTTGTCAAAAAAAAGAAAAATATTTTAGCACAGATGAGACAAGATGACCCGCGTCAAGACTGTGTAAAAAATGCAAAAAGTACGAAAAAAATGTATGATTGTGTAAGAGATCCCAAAACACACATTATGACACTCAAATGCGGAGAAGGAAAATGCGGTACAGCCATGCCACAGCCAAAACCCACAATGAAATGCGGTGCAGGCAAATGTGGCGGTTCTATGAAATAGTGCTTAGTCTATAACCACCTTTTCTTTAAAAGAGACGATATGCGCATCCAGATGCAGCTTTTTATTGAGCATTTTTTTAAAAGCTTTTTGACTCTTGAGTTCTCCATGCACCAGGAAGACTTTTTTCAAATCTTGCATACTCGAGATCCACTCTAAGATTCCGTCTCTGTCCGCATGGGCGGAAAATCCGTTAATTGTATGAATAGACGCCTTGACAACAATATCTTCTCCCAAAACATTTATCCATTTTGCACCTTCAACAATTTCGCGTCCCAGGGTTCCCTCAGCCTGAAAGCCTACAAAAATCACGGCATTGCGTTTGTCCCAGATTCTGTGTTTAAAATGGTGTGTAATGCGTCCGCCGTTGCACATTCCTGCTCCGGCAATGATGATAGCACGACTTTTTATATCATTGATGCTTTTTGAAGCTTCAGGTGTTTCGGTATAGACAAGCGAATCAAAATTAAACACTGTTCCGTCTTCTTGCACATTTTTTTGACATTTGTTTGTCAATTCATCCACATATTTTCGATACACGGCTGTTGCCCGTGTTGCCATGGGAGAATCCAAAAATACTTTACATTTAGGCAGTTCCCCACTTTCATGCATCTCTCTTAAAATACACAGTAACTCCTGCGTACGTTCCACCGCAAATGACGGTATAAGCACATTTCCGCGGTTATTGAGAGTTTTTACAATAACCTTTTTAAACTCTTTGATTGTTGCATCAATCGGCTGATGGTCTCTGTCTCCATAGGTTGTTTCAACATACAGACTTTGTGTTTTGTCGCATTTGTTTAAATTTGGCATCACAAGTCCGTTATCATTTCCGATGTCACCTGAAAATACAACAGTATGCGAATCACTCTTGTCCATATAAGAGAGTTCGATAAAAGCGGAACCTAAGATATGCCCTGCATTACGGTAGACAAAACTCACACCTTCACATAAATCATAATATTTGTCATATTCAGGATTGACCCACTCTATACTTTGAAATGTTTTTTCCACATCCAAAGGCTGGTAGAGTGGTTTTGAGAGTTTTTTTTCTCTTCCTTTACGCAGTGCTTTTCTGTACTTTGTTTGAAAATCTTCACTCATTATTTTCGCACTGTCCATCAAAATAATCTCTGCCAGATCCATTGTGGCGGCAGTGGCATAAATTTTTCCCTTAAAACCCTCTTTGACCAGTTTGGGAATCCGTCCGATATGATCAAGATGGGCATGTGTCACCAAAAGATAATCTATACTCGAGGGTTCAAAATAAAAGGCCTCTTCGTTTTTCTCCTCATCTTCACCTTGAAACATCCCACAGTCTATCATGATTTTCACGCCACCGATTTTGAGGACATGGCACGAACCAGTCACCTCTTTTGTTGCACCGTACGATCTTACTGTTGCCATCACCAATCCTTTACATGTAATCTACATGTAACGATTATACGCCAATGTTTCTTAAAAATATAACAAACTACTTTCTTGGTATAAATTCAAGCACCGAAGCATTGATACAAAACCGCTTGCGTCCATCGGGCAGAGGAAAAACATGCCCGAGATGAATACCGCTTTTTTTCGCAATAATTTCAATGCGTTTCATACCAAAACTGTTGTCTTCTTTTTGTATTGTTGCACCGTCAACCGCCTTGTAAAAACTGAGCCATCCGGTTCCTGAGTTAAACCTGTCTTGTGTGTCAAACAGCACTTCACCGCTGAGTTTGTCTACAAATACGCCATCAGGTGTATGGTTAAATATATCATACTGCTTGCAAAAACGGTTATCTGTTCCTTGGTTAAATGCCACCTTGTAACTCTCAGAATCTTTTGTGAGTTTAAAATCTCCGAGTGCCTTGTAAAACTCTTTTTCATTCATAAAACCGACATGGCTCCTCATTTCTTTGCCGTCTTGTACAAAAAGGATTGTCGGAGTTGCATAAAGTTTTGTTTGTATATCAAAGCCTTTGAGGCTGTTTGCTGTCACCGTCCGCATCGGCACGCTCCCTTTGTATTTTTGTGCCACTTCTTTATCAAATTTTTCGCAATAGGGGCAAAAATTCGGACTTTTTATCACTAAAATCTCTTTGCCGTCCAAGGGTGTTATCTCCTTCTGCTTTGTCTGTTCTTTTTGAAACTTCACCCCTGTGGCATGATTTGGGCAGTAGCCGTTGGGATGTTTTTGCAGATAATCCTGATGATATGCCTCTGCCGTATAAAAATGCTTGAGCGGTTTTATCTCTGTCTGTATCGTGCCCAAGCCCTTTTGTCTTAAGAGTTTTTGGTACGCTTCTTCTGTCTCATGAGCAATTTTTTCCTGTCTGGGCGTTGTGTAAAAAATGGCACTTCTGTAATTATTGCCAATGTCGTTGCCCTGCCCGTTTGCCTGTGTCGGATCATGCAGTTCCCAAAAAGATTTTATCAGTGTTTTTGCATCTGTTTTAGAATTGTCATAAACGACTTTAACCGATTCGGTGTAGTTGATGATTTTTTTGCCCTCTTTGGTGTAACGGTTTTTCAGTACCTTTTCATAGGTCGGGTTGGGATAATTTCCGCCTGCATACCCGGACTCGGCACTGATAACCCCCTGCATATGTTCAAAATGTTTCTCAACACCCCAAAAACACCCTGCCGCAAATACGATAGAAACTATCATGACTTCTCCTTTTTTAACGCTTCTTTAATAACATCCGCCACACGAAAAGAGTTTGCATAAATCGTCCAGGTATAAGGAACACTCCCGCCTGTAGGCATAAATGAAGCATCCGAAACATACAGATTTTCTAAATCATGCGCTTTGCAGTTTTTATCCAACACGGATGTTTTTGCATCATTACCAAACCTGCATCCGCCGGCAACCAGATTGGGAGGCGGTGCAGAGGAGATGGAGTAGTCAATCTCTTCACAACCGAGTCGCTGTAAAACTTTCACTGCTTTTTGTGCCAGATATTCGCCTACTTCCAAATCCTTGGGATGTCCGTAGAGATTTATGACCCCTACCGGTACACCGTATTTGTCTTTGGCCTTCTCATCCACACCCACAAAACATTTATCAGTCGGCAACCAGTCATTAAAGACTTCAAAAGTCAGCACTCGTGAAGTTGTCAGCCGTTTGTGCAGTTTGTCTTTGAGTTTTTCACCCCACAAAAGCTTCCCGTTTTCATCATAGACTTCGCGCATCACACGTGAAATGATATTTTGATGTTCAAAAAGGAAGTCAATGGTTCCGCCTTTTTGCTGCTCCCCATTCGCTTCAAAATCATACCAGTCTTGTAATGAACGGTTAAAAAAAACACCGACTTCCATCAGCTCTTTTTGCTGCTGTGGTGTCAGTTTTTCAAAAACAAAGCGTCCACTGCCGCTGCCGCCTGCCGAAAAAATGAGATTTTTCCCGACTTCCCCGCTGGAGTTTGCCAAACCGTTTGGAAAATGCTCGTTTTTAGAATTAAGCAAGAGTCGTGAGGTCTCAATCGCCTGTGCCGCTACGACAAAGATTTTTGCCTGCACAGAGTGTCTGATACCGTTTTTTGTATAGTAGTATGCCCGTGTTACTTTTTTCTCATCACTTTGAAGTCTGTAGACAAAGGCATCGGTAATGATTTTTGCCTTGCATTTTTGCAACAAGGCAGCACGACCGCTTCCCTTTGCTCCACTCGCACAGCCATAGCTCCCGCAAAAATTGGAGTAGTAACAGGCATTACGCCCAAGAGCATTTTGTGATAATATCGCTCGGGGCGTGGGAATCGCTTCATAGCCCAAGTCTTTACATGTAAGGTCAAACCATTTTGTGACACCGTTTGTCTGCAGCTCAGGATAAGGAAAATCTGCACTTGAGCGGGGTTCAAGATGTTTATGTTGGACTATCTTGCCACTCACACCCACAACTTTTTCGACCTTGTCATAGTAAGGTTCCAACTCTTCATAGCTAATCGGCCAGTCAACAACATTCGCCCCTTCAATTTCGCCATAGACACTTTTTAGCTGAAAATCATTGGGCTTGAGTCTGTGAAAATAACCGCTCATCAGGTTTGACGAACCGCCGACTAAAGAACCGTTCCAAAAACTCCAGCCTGATTCTTCCCCGTCATAACGGGTAAATGTTCCGTCTGCCCTATACTCGTTTATAATGTGCTTTTGTTCATTTAAAGGAGGGGTAAACATATCACGTCGTGTGACAGCTATTTCATCTTTGTTAAAATCTTTTTCAGTATAATTTTGCCCTTTTTCCAAAACAACAACGCTAAATCCGGCATTTGCAAGTTCATAAGCTACAGGTGAGCCACCTGCTCCACTGCCTATTATACATACATCAACCATTGCTCTTATCCATTACATGTAAGCCTTTTGCGGTCTGGGTTGTCCGCCTTTGAAATTGAGCCATTGCCAGCCGGCTTCTTTGTTGTTTCCGCCATATACAGGGTCACCGAGCATTGCTTCAAACATATAGTTCATCACCTCATAGACAAAACTCTCTCCCCACTCTGTTTGTGTTATATGCTCAAGAATACTTTCTCTTTGCATTGGCGAAAGCTTTGTGTACTCTTTTTTATAACTTTGCACAGCTTCTTCATTGAGCCATTTCACACCGTTTTTTAAAAAAGTTTTATCTGCATCGCTTATGCGGTTGTGATGAAATATTTTTTGCATATACGGAGCAGTTTGTATCCCTAAATGCTGTGCCTGAGGGAAGAGGTCTTTGTGTAAAAGGCTGAAGGTTTGCAAAGGTGTTGTCACGCCAAAAAGAGTGCATCCGTCCATTAAAAAAACGGCACCACAAAGAAAACTCGCCTGTAAAAATTTTCTACGAGAAAAGGTCATCAAAAAACGAACCTTTCTTTTTTGGTTTATAAGAGGATGTCCGCTCATCCACAAAATCAGGATCCCCTTTTTCAAGCATCTCTTTTGAAGGTTTTTGTATATGTTTTTTAGGCTTTTTCTCTTTGACAAAAGTTTGCGAAACTGTACCTGCACCACTGTGAGGAATACACATCATAGCCTCCTGCTTTTTAATTAGTACAACTATTATACTCAAAAAGTGTGTAATAATTGTGTAACAAGCTTTTTAATTTATCAGCATTTCTTCAAAATAACGTTCAACATCCATATATGTTTTTCCACTGTTGTCTCTGAAAATAAGATTCTCTTTTTCAAGTTGTTTTATATGGTGTAAACCCATCACAGCGAGCAGGTTTCGTATTCCAAAAAGCAACTGTTCATGATATGATGCAATGTTTTTTGCTTTTTTCTCTATCAAAAAGGAGGCTCTTTTTTGTTTGTCCTGTGTTGCCAGACCGACAGGACAGGCACGACCATGGGCACCAGAACATTCCCGCGCCCGTATACATCCGGCACTCATCATAAAAGCTCTTGCTATGGCGACATAGTCCGCGCCCAAACCGAACAGTACAACAGCATCATCTGGTGTCAGTACTTTTTCGCTTGCAATGAGTTTGACTTTTTGTCGTACGCCTACTCTTCTTAATTCGCTATCTGCTATATAAAGCGCCTTTGCAATATTCATGCCGACACTCATCATCATCTCCAGTGGTGCAGCACCGCTTCCTCCGTCTCCACCGTCTATGGTAATAAAATCAGGATAGGCATTTGAACCGGTATCAAGACGCTGTTGGATAAGATTTGCATACTCTGTAAAATTCTCCTGGGATGAAATCACAAGCTTGATGCCTACCGGTTTTTCAGACAAGGCTTTGAGCCTGCCTGTAAAATCAAAAAGCTCTTCTATACTGTGTGCAAAAGGAAACTGGTTTGGACTGAAAAGATTTTTGTGTGCTTCTACCCCGCGATAATAGGCAATCTCTTCGCTCACCTTAGATGCAAGCAGTTTTCCGCCTGTCTGCTTTGCCCCCTGTGCCATTTTAATCTCTGTCATTTTACAAAAGCGCATTGTCTTTTGGTAACGCTCTTCACAGAAATTTCCTTCTTTGTCCCGCACACCGTAGAGTCCGCTTCCCATCTGAAAAATAATATCAGGCATATCATCAGGCACCTGTGAAGGAAAAGTGCTCATAGGCGCATCCCAGTTCACTCGGTAAAAAACCAGTTCTTTTTTATCAAAAAGATAACTGTCAGGAGCAGGAGTAGTCACAACCATATGTTTATATACCTTTTGTGCAGTTGCCGAATTGATGAAAAATTTTACAATTCTATACACATTTTTTGCAAAAAAAGTTCCCTCTTGAGTTTGAAAAAATTTACACTCTCTTGTATATTTATGGGTATAAAAAAAGTTTGAAGTCAGACTTCCTTCTCCTGTATTTATAGGAAACTTTCCAAGATATGCGCCTTTGGTAAAGGCACGTGTTCCCTCAGGAGAGATAGCCCCGTCACTCATGGCACTCCGCCCGAGAATAGACCTTGTTGTAAAAGGCTTGGGAGAACCTTCTCCAAAAGTTGTAGAAAAATCATCGCTGACATCCTGTGTATTGAGCACACAGTTTGCATTTTTTATACCAAGTCTTGCACTCTTTTGCGGTTGACCGGGAGAAAAAGAGGCATAAGCGGATTTGCGTTCAGCCGAATCATACACCCATTTGACCTTGTCAAAAGATTCGTAAAATTTCTCATCACCGAAATACTGGCGCATCGGGTCACGAAGGGCATAAAAGAGATACCGCATACGACCGATTAAAGGATAGTTAATCAGCAACTGGTTTTCCCGTTGAATATACCTGTCATAAATAAACAAAACTATAGAAGTCACAATAAAAAGAATAGTTATTGCCTTAAACATAAACATCAATATTGGAAATTGGATTTCTCCTATTTCATGAGTAAATCTAAATAATGCTTCCATTGTTTAATTTTTTTCTCCAAAAACAAGTCTGTCCAATGAAAATTTTCCTGCACCAAAAGATAAGAAAATAAATAAAAATGCCATATAATAGAGTGGAATTTCAAAACCGTTATCACCTGCTGCAAAGCCATTATGCAGATGTACAGTGACTATGGCTACAATCATTATGATAATCAGAGGAATAGAAATCAGTCTCGTAAAAAATCCTAATGTCAACAACACGACTCCTGTTATTTCCGTACTGGCAGCCATGTAGGCATTTAATACCGGGAAAGGAATACCCATTGAGCCAAACCACTCTGCAACAGACTTCATATCATTCCATTTCATCATTGCCGGTTCATAAAAACCGTATGCTACCAAGAGCCTTGCAAAAAGCAGACTCAACGGTTGCAGATATTCACCTAAGCGTGAAAATTCAAGATATATTTTTTTAAGATTCATAACAAACTCCTTAAGTTGTATCAAAAATTTTACTGCTTTTGTGTGTAGTAAGTGTGCAGAATCAAACTGTACTGACAAATTACAGATACAGGGGTAACAGGCCCGCACTGAAGTACGGGTTCCAAATAAATGCTTAACTTAATGCTTTCTCGGAACCGGTACTTCAGTGCCGGCTGTTGCAATAGTCTTGCCACTCTCAGCCGGCACTGCAGAAAAAAATTTAGTTTTTCTCACAGCTTATGCTTTAGCATAGAAAGTGCCGGTTCCAAATAAATGCTTAACTTAATGGTATTAGAGGAGGGGAATTGAAGTAAATGAGCCTTATGCCCATTTACATGTAATAAAAAAACTAGTTAGCGCCGCATTTTCCTTTGCCACACTTCATAGCACCTGCTTTCTTTTCTTTCATCTCTTTCTTTTCTTTCATCTCTTTCATGGCAGCACCACATTTCATGCCCGCTTTTTTCATGCCGGCACCACACTTGGAGTCACCCTCTTTTTTCATTGGCTTGTCCATTGAAGATCCACATTTCCCTGCGCCGCATTTCATATCGCCTGCACTGAGTGAAACTGCGCCGAGTCCTGTAAAAAGAGCCGCGCCTAAAAGTAAGGCTGTAAGATTTAATTTGTTCATATTGTTATCCTTTGATGTTTTAAGTTAGAACAATTGTAGCATAAATTATAGTACAATTATTACGTTGAAAAAATTATACATTGCAAGTGTGTAGTATTTGTGTAATATCATCTTTAGTGTATAATTTTACATTAAGGGCACTTCTAAAAACCCTAAACATAAAAAAAAGGCATTACTTTTGATTTCAAACGATACAACACTCAAAGAAGAGTTCAAAATATTTTACAAAGAACACCCTACAAAAAATTTTGAAGATTTGGTAGAAAAATTTGCTATCTTCGGTGGTGTAGGCTGGGGCGAGATAGATACATCAAAGCCTTCGTATGAGCTTATAGAAAAACTCATACTCAAAGACTATCACTACATCCGAAACGATGTCAGTGACATTACCGGCGGGGCCCCGCTGTATCATGCGCTACTGAGTGCTGTTGCCATGGGCGACGGCAAAACACACTCTAGTTATAAACGTGCAAAACTTGAAAAAGAAGTCGGAGACAACGCCGTTAGTGAACTTGTAGAGAGAGGTATCATCCGCGTTGAAAAACCGAAAAAAGAGTTTACCTCGTGGAGCAATAATGAAAAAATTGATAACAAACTCTACTTCACAACACCGTTTTTACGTTTTTGGTTTGCTTTTGTCTCGCCGCTTTTTAAAGGTATTCGTGACGGTGACTACACAGAGGTGAAAAAACGCTGGCAAAACAGAGAAGCAGAGTTTAGTAACCTCATCTTTACCCAACTCTCGCATGAACTGCTCAAAGAAAACTTTGCAAAAGAGGATCCTTTGGTAGAGATTTCAAGCTACTGGGACAAGAATGCAGAATTTGACATCTTTGCCAAAACACAATCAGGAAAAACAATTCTCGGCAGTACAAAATACACCAATGCGAAAGTCAAAAAAAGTGAACTGACACGCCTGCAGGAGCTTGCCAAAAAAGCGGGTATTGATGCGGATATATATGTCATTGTGGCCAAAAAAGGCTTTTCCAGCGAACTTAAAGCCTTAAAGGGACAAAACCTGCGCCTTTTGACACTGAAAAATTTTGCAAAACTGGTAGAATAGTTATGAGTAAAAAAGTATTGCTGTTACACGGCTGGGGAGGAAGCGATTATCCGCACTGGCAGAGCTGGCTCGCGGGTGAAATAGCAAAAGATTACGGCTGTGTCAATTTTTTAAAATTCTCAAACTTTGATGCGCCTAAACTGGATGTCTGGATGCAGGAACTTGAAGCTGCTCTTGCCGATTTCAAACCTGACATTGTTATCTGTCATTCTTTGGCAAATACCTTGTGGTTTCATGCCTGCAACACACAAAAGATACCTCAGATTGAAAAACTTTACCTGGTTGCCCCACCGAGCCTTACATGTAACATAGAAGAACTCAGTGAATTTTTTCCGGTATCGGCGCCCGATCAACTCTATGCAAAAGAGACTCTTCTTGTAGCCTCTACAAACGACCCCTATATGAGTCTGGATGAGGCATATAAACTGCAACAACGGTTACATGTAAAGATGAAAATACTCAAGAATGCAGGCCATATAAATACCGACAGCGGATATGGAAAATGGGAGTGGATGCACAAAGAGCTACAAACTGTTTTATAGCTCTTTTATGCGTAAAGATCCAATGAACCTGACGGGGAGACACTCGGCTTAACGTCACTTTTCAAAGATGTCTCAAACACCTCTGCCCGCTTTAAAGTTTCATTACTGGACTTGAGCAGTGAAGAGGTGTCATTTTGAGAGGAAGAAGAATCTTTGAGTGAATTTGGATCCAGTCTTCCAACCTGAACAGGGCTCGGATAAGGTGATTGAAATGTATACTGAGCAACCTTCACATCGTCCTCCTTGAGCTGTTTTTCTCAATTATAGCACAAACTATGTAAAAATTTAATAGACAAAAAGGTACTATATGATTCAACTAACAAATATTTCAAAATCTTTTACAACACAGGAACTTTTTACAAACCTGAACCTCAAGCTCAATGCAGGGAACCGACTCGGACTTGTCGGGCGCAACGGCAGTGGAAAATCAACACTTTTTAAAATAATTACCGGTGAAGAAGATGCCGATGAGGGTGAAATCATTCTTCCGAAAAACTACCGTATCGGCATACTCAAACAACATTTGAGCTTCAGTGAAAAAACACTCAAAGAAGAAGCGGCACTGGCACTGAGCCAAGAGATGCAGTATGATACCTACAGAGTGGAAAAAATCCTTTTCGGACTGGGATTCAGTGCGGATGATTTGGACAAAGACCCGCTCTCTTTCTCGGGTGGTTACCAGATACGCATCAATCTCGCAAAACTTTTAGTAACCGAACCAAATCTTTTACTGCTTGATGAACCGACAAACTACCTCGATATTGTCTCGCTCCGCTGGCTAAAATCGTTTTTAAGAAGTTTTGACGGGGAGGTCATTCTCATTACCCATGACAGAAACTTTATGGACGGTGTTTGCACACATACCGCAGGCATAGTACGAAAAAAACTCAAACTTGTCGAAGGCAATACACACAAATTTTATGCCCAACTTGCAAGTGATGATGAACTGCACCAAAAACAAAAAGTCTCGCAGGACAAAAAAGTCAAAGAGCTTGAAGAGTTCATAGCCAAAAACAAAGCCCGGGCATCTACCGCTTCTTTGGCACAGTCCAAAGTAAAACAGCTGCAAAAAATGCAGAGGCTTGAAGACTTAAACACAGATGCCTCACTTGCCTTTAAGTTTAACTACAAAGATACGCCTGCCAAAGTATTGCTTGATGTCAAAAACTTAAGTTTTGGCTACACAGCGGACAAAATACTTTTTAAAGATATCAGCTTCACACTTGCAAAAGGCGAAACACTCGGCATCATCGGGAAAAACGGCAAAGGAAAATCAACCCTGTTAAACACCATTGCAGGAGAGCTCAAACAAAACAGCGGGGAGGTTACATGTAACGCTGCAACTGAATCTGCCCACTTTGGACAGACGAACATTGCCCACTTAAATCCTGAAAATACCGTCATGGATGAAATCTACAATGCCAATGCCAAACTCAGTGAAGCAAAAGTAAGAAGTATCTGCGGGGCGATGCTCTTTAGCGGTGAGAGTGCCGAGAAAAAAATCTCACTGCTTTCAGGCGGAGAAAAAAGCCGCGTAATGCTTGGGCAGATAATTGCCAAAGATGTCAATCTTTTACTTTTGGATGAACCGACAAATCACCTCGATATGCAAAGTATCGAAGCCCTTACAAATGCCATCAATGCCTTTGAAGGCTCAAGCATCATCGTTACCCACTCCGAAGAGCTGTTGCGCCGTGTTTGTGACCGACTTATCATTTTTGCAAAAGAGGGCGCTGAGTATTTTGACGGTGGCTATGACGACTTTTTAGAAAAAATCGGCTGGGAAGATGAAGAGCAGGAAGAAAAAACCAAAACAGCGCCAAAATCAAATCACAAAGAAAACAAAAAACTGCGTGCCGAACTTATACGGAAGCGAAACAAACTTGCTTCCCCACTCAAGAAAAAAGTCGAAAAACTAGAAGAGAAAATTATGGAACTTGAAGATACCCTTACATGTAAACATAAAGAGCTTATAGAGGCTTCAAACGCTGGTGACAGCGCTACACTTATGGAACTCTCAAAAACAGTCTCAGAAATGGAAAACCAGGTAGAAGAGCTGTTTGAAGAGCTCGAAGAAGCACAAACCAAACTTGATGAAATTTTAGACGAGTATGCATCAAAAATAGAGGAAAAGGCACAAAGCCCGCACTGAAGTACGGGTTCCGAAAAAGTCGCCTCTTTTCAGAGTACCCAGACGCTGAATTTTCTGTTTTTGATTTTGCCGTTTTTGAGTTTTTTGTGGGCTTCGTCAATCAGCCTGTTCTCTATCGCCACATAACTTTGTCTGTCGTACAAGTCAATTTTACCGATGCTTTTTCCCTGCAATCCGGCTTCACCGGTTAAGGCTCCGAGTATATCACCGGCACGGATTTTATCCTTTTTGCCACCTTCTATGACAAGGGTGACAAACTCCGGTTTCATCTCAAAACCCTGCTCTTTTTTCAGCACAGAGACATCCAAAAAGTTTCGATTTGCATCTTCTTTGTACTCTTGTATTTTTTCAGCCTCTTTGTCACTGTAGAGTGTGATTGCAATTCCTTCTGCTCCGGCTCGTGCGGTGCGCCCTATGCGATGCGTATAGGTCTCCAAACCGTGAGGCAGGTCATAATTAACCACCATACTGAGTTCTTTTATATCAAGTCCACGTGCCGCCACATCGGTAGCAACAAGAACAGGACAGGATTTGTTTGCAAACTGCACCAGCACATCATTTCTTTCATACTGTTCCAAATCACCGTGAATCGCAAGGGCGTCTATTTTGTTTTTTACCAAAGATTCTGCCAACTCTTTGGCTTCGAGCTTGGTATTTGTAAAAACGATGACATTTTTCGGTTTGTAACTTGAAAATATTTTTATCAGTGTATCAACTTTGTTCTCTGTTTTATAAAATTCCTGCGTGATTTTGTTCTCTGTCTCTTTCTCTGTTGTCTTTACATGTAAGGCATTGTTTTGAAGTTTTTTGCTTATGTCCAGGATTTCATCATCAAAGGTAGCGGAAAAAAGCAGTCTCTGACGCTCTTTGGGAACAAAAGCGAGTACTGACTCTATCTCTTCTATAAAACCCATATCAAGCATTCTGTCTGCTTCATCCAAAACAAGCGTTTTTAGATTACTCAGCTCCAGACTCTCTTTATTCAAGTGCTTTAAAACGCGCCCGGGTGTTCCCACAATAACATGTGCCTGATGTTCGAGTGAACCAAGCTGTCTGCCAAAAGATTCTCCGCCTGTGAGCATCAAAATTTTAATATTATGCTGAAATCGTGCAAGACGGCGCAGCTCTTTAGCCACCTGATCGGCAAGTTCACGGGTCGGGCACAGCACCAAAGACTGCACACGAAACTTTTTCACATCCAAATGATGCAAAAGCCCTATGCCAAAAGCAGCTGTTTTCCCGCTGCCTGTTTTTGCCTGAGCAATAACATCGCGTCCTTCCAATACGGCAGGAAGTGCCTGAGCCTGAATGGCAGTCATCTGTGTGTAACCGAGTGATTCTATAGTCTGAAGCATTTGAGAAGAAAGCGGAAGTGTTGTAAATTTCATGGAGTAATTTCTTTTTTGTAATTATAGCATTATTCCTGTACTAAAATGTCAATTTATAGCCAACACCATACTCCGTTTTAAGATACTGGGCTTTTGTTCCGGTATCGCCTATTTTTTTACGAATATTTTTTATATGGTTATCTAAAGAACGGTGTGAACTGATGGAAGAAAGGGCATTGACAAGTTCTTCCCTTCGCATAACACTGTTTTTGTTTTTGATAAGCAAAGAGAGGAGTTCAAACTCAATAGTCGTCAGATCAAGCTGTTTTTGTTGAAAATAGACATGATTGTTTTTTATTTCAAAGATTTTTTTTTCGTCTTCTGTTTTAATCGCACTGTTTTTTCCAAGCTGCAGCCATATTCTAGCCTCAAGTTCTTCAAGATCCAAAGGTTTTGTCATATAGTCACTTGCCCCATATTTAAAAGCCAGGAGTTTTTTTTGTGTATCACTGTAGGCACTTGTCACTATAATTGGCACAGAAGTGTGATTTTTAAGACTTTTCAAGACTTCAAACCCGTCAAAATCAGGTAGATTTATATCAAGCAATACAAGATCAAACGGCTCGTTTTTCACTTTTGCCACACCATCAGTCGCCGTAAATACAGGTTCGACGAAAAACCCGCAGTCACTCAAATATTCGAAAACAAGCTCCGAAGAGAGTTCATCATCTTCTACAAGTAATATTTTGCTCTTTCTCATGAACTTTTCCAATTAAATACAGATTTAACAGATTTTAGTGTAATTTTGCTTAGATTTGTATTTTAAAATTATAAATCTGTTTTAAGGGGTGTTATTATGATTGAAATCAAGGAAGTCACTAGATATTCGCAGAGTTTAAAACTCTTGTATGTTGAGGATGACATTGATGCAAGAGAGATTACAACGATGCTTTTGGAGGATTTTTTCGATACTATCATTGTCGCAGAAAACGGACAGGAGGGCCTGGAAAAATTTCAAAAAGAGCGTGTAGATATCGTTATTACAGATATTAATATGCCCCACATGAATGGGCTGGAAATGGCAAAAAAAATAAGAGCCATCGACATTGAAGTCCCTATCATCATACTTTCAGCCCATAATGAAGAGGACTTTTTCCTCAAAAGCATACAAATCGGTATTAACGGATACCTTTTAAAACCCATTGATATGAAACAGCTCTCCAGCACCATTTTTCAGGTCACACAAAGATACAAATATGCTCTGCAGGCCAAACAGAATCTTCATCTCCTCAAAGAGTATCAAGAAGCAACAAACAACAGCGCTATCGTCTCCAAAACAGATACAGCAGGCATCATCACCTATGTCAATGATGCTTTTTGTGAAACTTCCGGGTATACAAAAGAGGAACTTCTCGGACAAAACCATAATATTATACGCCATCCGGACAATCCCAAATCAATTTTTCAAGAAATGTGGGATACTATAAAAAATAAAAAAAAGATGTGGAAAGGCATCATAAGAAACAGGACAAAAAACGGAAAAAGTTACTATGTTGATTCAGTGGTAAAACCGATTCGCGATTTAGACGGAAATATTCTTGAGTATATTTCATTGCGACATAATATTACAGATATTATGCATCCGCTCAAACAGCTCAAAAACGAACTCAAAAATGCCCATGACCCTTTGCTTGTTTATATCAAACTTGAAGACTATGATGATCTTGAGGATTTTTATGATACAAATACGCTTTACATCCTTGAACAAAAAGCACGAATATATCTACAGAATACTTTTGCAAAAAAATACAGTTTTGACAAAATATATCAATTGCAAAACGGAGAATATGCTTTTATACTTGATGCCAAAGAACACACTGACAATATAACATTGTTTGTGCAGGAGTTACAGGCACTGCAACAGCAGGTCCGCGATGACACCATTGCTTTTGAAGATCTTGAATATGATATTTCAATTTTACTTACCTTCGCCTATGAAAATGACAAACTCTACGAGTCGGTAAAACTTGGCATGAAAAAGCTTGTAAAAGAAAAACAGCGTTTTTTACTCGCCAATAATTTTGCGTCCCAGGAGCAGAGAAAAGCAAAAGAAAATATAAAAACTGTGCATATGATCAAAGATGCCATCCGAAGTTCAAGAATTATTTCTTATTTTCAGCCTATCGTAAACAACAACACACAGACAATAGAAAAATATGAGTCCCTGGTACGGCTGATCAAAGAAGACGGCACGGTGCTTTCTCCTTACTTTTTTCTCGAAACTGCCAAAAGAAGTAATTATTATCTCAAAATTACAAATATCGTCTTAGAACACTCTTTTAGTATTTTACACCATTGTGAAGCAGACATCTCCATTAATCTTTCGGCGTTGGATATTGAAATGCTGAGTATGCGGACAAAAATTTTGTCCTTACTAGAGCAGTATAAAAATGAAGCACACAGGGTGGTTTTTGAACTTCTTGAAGACGAGGGAATTAAAGACTTTGAAACTGTCAAACAGTTTATATCAGAGATAAAGCGCTATGGTGTTAAAATTGCCATTGATGATTTTGGAGCAGGATATTCCAACTTTGAGAGACTGCTTGACTACCAACCCGATATTCTTAAAATAGACGGATGTCTGATACGCGATATAGAAACAAGCAACTACTCTCTTTCTGCAGTAAAAAGTATTGTTACTTTTGCAAAAGAGCAGAAACTGCAAACTGTTGCAGAGTTTATTGAAAATGAAGCTATTTTCCAGATAGTCAAAGAACTTGGAATTGACTTTTCCCAAGGATACTATTTTGGTAAACCGGAGCCGCTGTCATGAAAAATATTTTAGTTATAGAAGATTCACGCACCATAAACAATATCATAAAAAAAGAGCTGACACTTCTTGGTTTTGAAGTCTCACAGGCCCACACACTCGCTGAAGCAAAAGAGTTTTTAACGACACTGAAGTTTCAGCTTATCATTTTAGATTTGCATCTTCCTGACGGAGAAGGTTCTGAACTCATAGCCCATATACAGTCTTTAACAAAAACAAAAGTTATTATCCTGACATCTTCACAAGATGCGGATCTTCGTGAAGAGTTGTTTCAGTATGGTATACTTGATTATATTATCAAAGATACCAATTTTTTATACTCTATTTCTGAAATAGTCAAAATAATTCATACAATCAATACAAAAAAGAAAGATAAAATTTTGGTGATTGATGATTCTAAATTTATCTGTAAACAGATCAAAACAGTGCTTGAACCCAGAAACTATGATGTGCACATAGCGATGAAAGCAAAAACAGCTTTTGAAAAGCTCAAAAAAGAGGAGTACAATCTCATCATTCTGGATATGGAGCTCCCGGATATCCACGGCCTGGAATTTTTAAAACTTTTACGCAAAGACAGCCGTTTTTTGTCTATTCCCATTATTGTTCTTTCCGGAACTTCCACGCCGGATATTATTCGGGATGTTTTAAAAAACGGAGCCAATGATTTTCTAAAAAAGCCTTATGTGTTTGAAGAGTTTATCCTCAAAGTAGACCTGTGGATAGATTACTTCAAAAAAGAGAAAGAGTTGGCAGAAGCAAACTTTCAGCTCAAATACACAAATGACAACCTGGAACGCCTTGTTTATGAAGAGGTGGAAAAAAACAGAAAAAAAGATGAAATTATGTTCACACAGTCCCGACATGCCCAAATGGGTGAAATGATAGCCATGATTGCCCACCAATGGAGACAACCGCTCAATGCTATGGCAACGGCGGCAATCGTCCTTGAACTCAAAGCGCAAAATGACAAACTCGATGCAGAAGAAGCAAAGAAAATCTCTGAAAAACTGCAAAATTATATCAACTATTTAAGTCATACTATTGACGATTTTCGAAACTTTTTTAAACCGCAAAAAGAAAAAAGAGTAACAGATTTTGAAAAAATTCTTCACACCGTCACTGCTTTGGTCCAGCACAGTCTCGAACAAAAAAATATACATTTTGAAAAAGAGATTACTGCACCTCAACAGTTTCTGGCCTTTGAAAATGAACTTGTACAGGTTGTGCTAAATATTATAAAAAATGCACAGGATGCCTTAGTCCAAAACAACATTAAGAATCCAAAAATCACTTTGAAGATTGACAAAAACAGCTTGCATATCGTCGATAATGCCGGAGGGATTCCTTCGCATATACAAGACAAAATTTTTCAGCCCTACTTTTCTACAAAAACCGAGAAAAACGGAACAGGACTCGGTCTCTATATGTCAAGAATGATTATAGAAAAACACAGCGGAGGAAATCTTTCTGTTCAAAACACAAAAGAGGGTGCCGAATTTATCATAGAAATGCCTGTTTACAAAGGAGAAAAAAATGATACGCAATAGTCTTCTTGTTTTTCTTCTCGCTTTTTTATACTATGCAAGCGGTACACTCAGTCTCAATCTTTTAAGCGGAAACTCGATTATCAATGTCGGGCTTTTTGCAGCAGAGGGCATCGCTTTGGCATTTGCACTGTATTTCGGCAAAAAAGTTCTCCCGGGGATTTTTCTTGGACAGTTTTTCTTAGCCCTTGACAATGACATCTCATTTGCGGCATCACTCAGTATTGCTCTCATAAATACAGCCGAAGCCTATCTGGCTGTTGTTTTATTTAAAAAATTTCATCTCCACACAAACCTTGAAAAGTTTCGTGATATTTCTGGATTGGTTTTGCTGATATTTTTTGTATTACAGCCTTTGAGTGCTTTACTATCAAACACTGTACTGCTTGCAACACATCATATTTCCATTGAAAAATTTCCGCTCTATCTTTTTTCATGGTGGTTTGGCAATGTTATGGGGCAGTTGGTTTTTACACCTTTTTTACTGCTTCTTTTTACAAACTTTCAAAAAATAAAATGGAAATTTTTCTTCCTTTATGGAATACTTTTTAGTTACTATTTATATCTACTCCAGATAGTGTTTCACATAGAAAACACACTTTTACTTTTAAGTTTGTCACTTCCTGTTGTAGCCCTAGCGAGTGCCTACAAAGGCCTGGTATACGGAACTTTTTTCAATGTACTTGTAGCCGTTATTGCATCATATGCCGTTTATTTGGATATTGGTGCTTTTGCTGTCAACAACCATATAGATAATGTTATCAATTACAATCTTTTTGTTCTGCTCCATGTCTCTGTAATACTCACCATCGGAACGCTTATTGAAGAGAGAAAGAAATACATCAGAACACTTGAAGAAACCATTGCCACAGAAGTGAAAAAAAGCCAAGAACAGCAATTGCTTCTCTACCAGCAAAGCAGACTTGCACAAATGGGAGAGATGATCAGTATGATAGCCCACCAATGGAGACAACCACTAAATAATCTTGCCCTGATCAACCAACTGACCGTTTCAAAATATGCCAAAGGAAAACTTGATGACAAGGCAGTAGAGTATTTTAAAAGCCACTCTAAAAAACAGATAGATTTAATGTCTGACACCATAGATAATTTTAGAAACTTTTTTAAAAAAGAAGACAAGACATGCACATTTTCTCTCAATGATGCCATCAAAGAAGTGCTGAGTATTACGGCTGACATCTACAAAAATGAAGGTATTTTCATTGAATTTAATGCTACCCGGGAGTATGCACTTTTTGCAAATCCAAATGCCCTGAGCCAGGTTCTTTTAAATATTCTCAACAATGCAAAAGATGCCTTGCTGCAAACAACACAAAACAAAAAAAAGATAGAGATAACCCTTGAAGATACCGGTACAGAGTTACTCCTTGCCATACAGGATAATGCCGGAGGTATTGACAAAGCTATAAAAGAGAAAATCTTTGACCCTTACTTCTCAACAAAGCAGGAAAAAAACGGAACAGGTTTGGGCTTGTATATGACAAAAATGGTTTTACAAGAACAGTTACATGCTGCAATAGAAGTTTTCAATGATAACGAAGGAGCAAACTTTGTTATCCGTCTGCCAAAAGGAACAGAATAGATGAACTTAAAGAATTTTACACTTTTGTATGTTGAAGATGACATGCAGGCCCAGGAGCATATGAAGATGCTTTTGGAGGATGATTTCAAGGCATTTTATCAGGCATTTGACGCAAAAGAAGCTTTTGACATCTATAAAGAAAAAAAACCTGATATTATTTTGTCAGATATCATTCTTCCTTCGACAGACGGACTGACACTCTCCAAAGAAATTAAAAAAACTGACAAATGGCAGCCGATTATCATTCTCTCTGCTTTTGATGAAAGAGAAAAGCTGCTTGAGGCAATTGATACGGGTATCGACTACTTTATTCCCAAACCGGTTGACATAGAGATGCTCTATGACAGGCTCCACACTATTGCCAGGAATCTTCAAAATGACATAGATGCCAAAAAAACAAAAGAAAAAGAGCTTGAGGTCTTGTATGCGCTTGCACATTATGACACATTGACACAGGTTGCAAACAGACACCTCTTTAGTGTCAAACTCAATGAAACTATAAATAAAGCGCAACACTCCCATGAAAACTTTACACTTTTTTTTATTGATTTGGACAATTTTAAAAGTATTAATGACCAATACGGACACTCAGCAGGAGATGCGGTGCTGCAGTCTGTCGCGCAAAATATAAAAAAAGTTATTCGCATCGAAGACACCTTTGCGCGCATAGGAGGTGATGAATTTGCTTTAATCATAGAAAATATGAAAAACACCTCCGATATAAACACCCTGGCAAACAAAATCATACACTCTGTAGCCACTCCTATAGTGTTTCAAAAGCATACATTTCACATTACATGCAGCATAGGCATAGCAGTTTACCCAACACAGGGCAATTCACAAGAGGCACTTTTACACAGTGCAGATATGGCAATGTATGCAGCAAAGAAAGACGCAAAGTCTCGTTTTAAATTCAGCGATTCTTCTACAGCACCCGTAACCGGAGGGCAGAATTTAGATGTATAAAAAACGCTATCTCCTTTTCATTGCCTTTGTGGTTCTTTTGAGTTTTTTTGTTCTACTGCAGCTTCATGAGCTCTCAAAACCTCAACATGTAACAACAAAAAATTTCTTAACTCAAAAAGAAAAAACATGGCTGCGTACTTTAAAAAAACCTCTGAGCATCGGTATCACCAACATTCCAAACCAGGTTATTATATCTCCTGAGGGCAAAGCTGTCGGTTTTTCTTTGGACCTTTTTCATCTCCTTGAGCAGGAGCTGGGTATTTCTTTTAGATATATTTCTTTTCCTACATGGCATGCATTAATGGACGCTGCAAAAAAAGGGAAAATCGATATAGTTTTTGCAGCACAGAAAACACAGGAACGTTTGGGATATTTGGATTTTACAGATGTTATTCTCACACAACAAAACAAAATTATCACACAGCGTGACAATTTTTCAGTTTCTGATATCGAATCACTGCAGGCAAAAAGTGTCGCACTTGTCGACAAAAGTGCGATTTATGCATACATTCAAAACAAATATCCAAGCATTCATATCATTCCGTACGAAACAGAACTCAAGGCCCTGCAGGCTGTAGCAGCAGGAACAGCAGAGGCAACCATCAGCGAACCTGTGAGAGCGAGCTACTACATGAGTCAGTATAATATTCAAAACCTGCGGGTTGCCGGTGACTTAGACTACCTCTACCAACTTCGCATAGCAAGCCAAAGCAGTCTGCCTGTACTTAATGTTATTTTAAGTAAGGCGGTGTCCAATTTACCACAACAGGAGTTACAGTCTCTCTACCTAAAATGGGGGTATATCAAAGATAAAGAGCGTTATTTCGACAAGCAGACACTGATTTATTTAGCCATTGCCTTTGGGATTATTTTACCATTTTCTATTTACCTTTATTTCATAAACCTCTCTTTGGAACGCGAAGTAAAAAGAAGAAAAGATGCCGAAGACAAACTACGCGCACTCAATCAAAACCTTCAGCAGCAGGTCAGACAAGAAGTAGAAAAACAAAGAGAGCAGGAGTTACACATGCTGCAGCAAAACAGACTGGCACAGATGGGAAATATGATGAATATGATTGCCCATCAATGGAAACAGCCGCTTAATGCACTTTCTATGCTTATGCAAACGGTCAAGCACAAGTACAAACAGTCTAAACTCAATGATGATTTTATTGAGTATTTTGACAAAAATGCAAAAAAACAACTTCAGGAAATGACAAAAGTCACAAACGATTTTATGCACTACTTTCGACCAAAAGATAAATTAGAATTTTCTATAGACGAAATTATCAGGCACAGTATCAATCTTGTAAAACCGGTATTTCAAGCAAAGAACATCTCCATTACCTATGAAAATAAAAGTACAAAAACACTTACAATGCAAAGTGATATTCTCGGACAGGTTATCATTAATATTTTAAACAATGCCAAAGATGCCTTAATTGAAAACAATATTGAAGATAAAAATATATACATTACACTGACAGTACAGCAAAATCAGGCTGAAATTACAATAGAAGACAACGCAGGAGGTATTCCCCAAGATATCATGCACAAAATTTTTGACCCTTATTTCAGCACAAAAGAGGATACCGGAACAGGGCTGGGGCTCTATATGAGTAAAATTATCATTGAAAACTACTGTGAGGGCACACTCTGTGTTCACAATACCGACAAAGGTGCCCTTTTTAGTATTACTGTTGCTTAAGCACAAAGCTATACATAAGAATGGATGCAGCCACCCCGACATTAAAACTTTTAATGCCCTCTTGCATCTCTATACTGACAATTTCATCACAGAGATCCAAAATATCCTGTGCGATTCCCTGACCCTCATGTCCCATCAGAAGTACCCATTTACCGCTTACATGTAAAGAGGACAAGGGAGTGGAATCTTCCGTAACCTCTGCGGCATAGACTCGGTAACCGGCAGATTTTAAAGCAGCAATCGTCTCAAAAATATCCTTATAGACATGTATACCCAGCCTGTGCGCATAGCCCATGGAGACACGCAGAGCACGCCTGTTAAACGGATGGGGTGAGGATTTGGGCAAAAAATAGGCACTGATACCAAGTGCGGCTGCACTTCTGGCAATCGAGCCTACGTTTTCGCTTGAAGTGATATTGTCGAGCATAATGATGCGTTCACCCGCCCCCTCCAAAGCAATATCATCAGGACGTATACCGTGTGCCATGCAGTTATGATGTATCTTATGCCCGACAATCCTGCTCATCTCCTCTTTCGTTGTGAGATAGACTTTGGGAATATTTTTTGATTGGACCAAAGGCATAAATTCATCATAATACTCCTGTGTTGCTAGTATGCTTTTTATCTTTAAATCACTCCCAAGCAAAAGATTGACGACTTTTGGACTGTCGGCTATAAAACTTCTGTCACTCCGAAAAGCATTCTCTCTGAGTTCTTTGTAAATCTGCAGTTCGTCTGTATTAATATTATCAATTTTTATAATCATTTCATTATTTTAGGATAAAATAACTTATGAACATACTTTTAATGGAAGATGACCCTGTTTTGTCCGATATTTTGCTGGATTTTTTACAAGAAGAGTGGCATGTGGATTATGCTTACAATGCGCAGGAAGTCTATGCGCATCTTGAAAAGACAAACTATGATTTATTTATATTTGATATCAATGTAATGGGACAAGACGGCATAGACCTCCTCAGAGAACTCCGAGCTTTCAGTAACAAAACCCCCACTGTTTTTATCACCGCCTACAGAGATACAAAACACCTGCAGCGTGCTTTTGACGCCGGTGCGCATGATTACATTAAAAAACCTTTTGAACTTGAAGAACTGCATGCCAGAATACTCAGCATCAAAAGAGTTTTCAATATTGAAAATAAAAAGTTTATCTTCCTGGATGACGAAACTGTATTTTATCCTGTGCAAAAAACGGTACATGTAAACAACAAAAAAATCTCTCTCACTGCCAAAGATACACTGCTCCTGTCCTATTTTTTAAAAAACAGATCTCGCCTCATTACTAACGAAGAACTTGTACAGAATATTTGGAACTTCGATTCGCTGCCGAGTGATGCTACACTTCGTTCCCACATCAGAACACTCAGAGAAATCATAGGAAAAGAAAAAATAAAAACTATTCGGGGCGAAGGTTACATGTATGAATAAAATCACAAAAAGGTCCTTCTACTCTTTTCTCTCTCTTTATCTTCTCAGCTCTTTTATGTTTTTGTCTTTGGCGGCTTACTGGTTTTACACATCGCAGGCAGCTATGGAAAAAAATGCCAATTTTTACAAAATGAACCACATCGCTGACATTGTCAGTGCCAAAGTCATTGATGCCCATATGCACCATAAAAAATTCAAACTTGATGCGTTTCAAAAAGAAGCTATCGCCCTTTTTGATGCACAAAAACACCTGCTATACGGGAGAGTCGTCCAACCGGTTGATTTTTCAAAAGATTTTTACATGAAAGATGATATTTTTACCCTGGTCACCCAAAGAACAGCCGGACATTTACATGTAAAGTACATTGTGGTTCAAAGTGACGAGTGTGTAAAGAATATAGAAGTGATAAAAAACAAAATCGCCTATGCTGTCATTATCACAGCTTTTCTAATCATTATCATCGCCGTCTTTTTATCCTATATTTTTCTCAAACCGCTCAAAGACAAAATGCAGGAGATAGAGAATTTTGTCAAAGACACAACCCATGAATTAAATACACCCATTACAGCCATTATGATGAGCACTTCAAGATTAAAAGCAAAAAAGGAGTATGATGAAAAAACAGTCAAAAACATCTCCATCAGTACAAAACAGCTTTATGACATATATGCATCACTCAGCTTTTTGAGTTTTGACAACGAGAGTGAAGAGGTCGTTTCTCTTCTGTTTGATGAAATTGTCAAAGAAGACATTGCTTATTTCAGTGAACTTGTAGAGAAAAAAAATATTACTATCCAAACCGATTTGCAAAACTGTCCGCTTAAAATAGCACCGACAAAGGCAAAAATGCTTATAAACAATCTGCTTGGCAATGCCATAAAATATTCTCATCCGAACACAAAAATAAAAATCACAACCACACACAACTCTTTTGTCATTCAAGATGAAGGCATCGGCATCAAACAAGAAAAACTGCAGCAAATTTTTACCCGTTTTGTACGGGCAAACTCCTATGCCGGCGGATTTGGAGTCGGTTTAAATATTGTCCAGAGTATTATAGAAGAGTATAACTTTCAAATAAACATAGAGTCCAAAGAAAATCTAGGAACCAACATTACACTTACCTTTATTTAATCTCTCAAATGTTCCTGCGGTTTGCAAAAGTAGTACCCCTGTGAATAGTCAACACCCATTTGATGCAACATTTCATATGTCTTTTCATCTTTAACAAACTCTGCTATTGTCTTAATCTGCATTTTTTTTGCAAAATGTAAAATACTTTCCATAGTTGCCATTTCAGCACCACCCTGATGCATATTCAAAACCAGAGAACCGTCAATCTTTATAAAATCAATATCCAGCTTTCCAAGGTAAGAAAAATTAGAATATCCTGTTCCAAAATCATCAATAGCAATTTTACATCCATACATTTTTACTTTTTTTATAAAATTTGAGACCTCATCAAAATTTTCTATCCCCTCGGATTCCACAATCTCTACAGTTACTCTCTCTCCGCATGCATACTTCTGCAGATTCTTTACCAAAGCCTGCACAACCTCTTGTGATTCTATATCTTCAAGCGTAAAATTGATTGCAAACGAGCACTCTGAATCAGCAAGTTTCTGGAATACTTTTTCAAGCATAATTTTTGTCAATTGCGTATAGAGTTTGGCTTTTTTGGCATGTTCTAAAAAAAAGACAGGAGAGACAATCTTCCCGTCTTTTTCCTGTAATCGCATAAGCGCTTCATATTTAACAATCTCTTGTGTTTTATTATCTACAATGCCCTGATAATATGGGACAAACCTGTCATTGTCAATCGCATTTTGAACCTTTGTTATTATTTCAAGATTTTCTTTGATGCGGTTTTGCAGATCCGGATTTTCATTAAAAAAGGTCACTTTTTTGTTTGTTCTTTTGTTGTCTTTTAAGGCAATATGGGAAAATTTGTAAATATCTTTCTTTTTTCCGTAGGAGACTCCGCAAGAAAGAAACAGAGAGATGTTCATACCTTCAAAAGAGTATCTGCTGTTTTGAAGGGTATCTAGAATTGCTGTGATTGCACGCTTTGCCGCATTGTTTAATGTATGCTCACACAAGATTGCAAATTCATCACTGCTGATTCTATACACTTTTTTATGGGCCTGCAACAGAGTCTGTGAAAAACTTTTTAGCACCTCATCTCCGACTTCATATCCAAAATAATCATTAATATCCGAGAATCTGTCTATATTGATAAGGACCAAAGAGGCTTCATCCTCCCCCTTTGCCTTTAAATCATGCAATAACGCTGTTCTGTTTTGCAAGCCTGTCAGTTCATCCGTAAACTGTTTTTTTATAATTTCATCTTTATGAACAAGGTCAGTCACATCAATTCTTGCAGCGATATATTCTATAATTTCATTTTGAGAGTTCAAAATCGGTGCAATAGTTGACTTTACATAATAGGCTTCTCCGCTCTTTTTTCTGTTTTTAAGCGTACCCTGCCATATTTTTTTATTTTTGAGAGTATCCCACATATGTTGATAGATATGTTCCGGATTGTCGGGATGTTTTATAATGCGGTGATTTTTCCCGATCAGCTCTTCTTTGGAGTAACCGGAAGCTTCACAAAATTTGTCATTCACATAGGTTATAATTCCATTGACATCCGTTTTTGAAACAATACTGTTATGATCCAGGATCATCTTATACTGCTTGAGTTTCTGGATTTCATCATGATATGGCAAGCTCAAATATTCAGTCCTTTTTCATCAACTCTAAACCAACCTGCAATAGAGTATCTCTCTTTCTTGGAAACCAGAACTTCATGAGGAAACTCTTCGCTCAAAAATACAACAAGAGTGTTTATACGGGGTGTAACTGTTTGTATTTGCATGTCATTTTTGTCATACATGACCAGTTCCCCTCCATTTTGAGACGCATACTCTTCGTTAAGATAATAGACAGTCGTAACAACACGGTTTTTTGTACCGCCAAAAGCATCAAGATGTTTTTCGTAAAAATCACCTGCCTCGTATAAAGCAAAATGTGCCTCATAGTATTTAATCCCAAGATAAAGTTGCCGGTTCAAATAATTTTGAAGTCCGTTCATAAAATCCAGGTACCTGGCAGTTGGCTCATTTTCTGCATCTATCCAGTATATTTTATCTTTTCTGCGATTCGTATTGATCGTAGAGTGATGGGAAATTCCCGCCTGTTTGTATTGTCTGATATTTTGTGACATCTGTAAAAGTTGCTTTGCAAGTGCAGGTTCAAACACATTTTCTAAAATAATATAGCCGTTATCGACCAGGGCATCTGTTATTTTTGAGTAAAGCTTTTTATACATGGAAGTATTGTAGCAAGAAGAGGACTCTCCGTCAAGAGGAGAGTCAGGGAAAAAAATTAGATAGGTAACACTCTGATTTTTGATGAAAGTTTTTCTTTTAAAGTAGATTCGATTGCATAGAGTGTCCCTGTAGCAGATGAGGCACAGCCATCACATGCACCAAGATAACGGATATAAATATCAATGTTGTCATCATTCTTTTTAATGTCTATAATTTCTACATTTCCGCCATCCATAATCAGGAACTGTCTTACGCTCTCATCAATGACAGCATCAACAGCTTTAATCTGCTGCACAAGTGTCATCTCTTCAAAGTTTCCACCGCCTGCACTCATGGCATCTGCTGCTGCTTTCATTTTTTCTGCTTCCATCTCTTTACGAGTCTGCTCCAAAATGTCAACCAGATACCATTCTCTGTCTTCATGACCGCCCGGTTTGATACAAGATTTACAAAAACCGCCGGCTTTTGTATAATCTGTAATCTCTTCAACCGTTTTGAGGTCATTGAGCTTAATGACTTCCTGAATTGTTCCAAGTGAAACCCTTGCACATTCACACACAATGATTTCATCTTCAAAACTCTCTTCATCTACACCAAGATACAATGAAGCCGCTTTTTTGATAACATCATATGCCATAACCGAACAGTGCATTTTTTGCGGTGGAACAGCCGGAGTATCCGGATCATCACGCAGTGCTTTTTCCACATCGATATTTGTAATTTTTACCGCTTCTTGTACTGTTTTACCGATACAGAGTTCCGTCATAACATCACTTGAAGCGATAGCAGTACCACATCCAAAAGATTTAAATTTAGAGTTTACAATTTTGTCTGTTTTTGGATCAATTTCCCAGTAAAGTCTTACTGCATCGCCACAACTCTCCGCTCCAAAATCTGCAACGATGAGCTTGTTTCCGTGCGCTTCAGCTTCTTCCGGTGTAATTTCTCCTTGATGCTGGGGATTGTTCATTAATGTAGTTACTTTATTTGAATACGCGTCCCATAGAGACTCGCCTAACATATCTGCTTTTGCCATACTATTCTTCCTTTTTTTTATTTCATAAAAATAAGGGAACCTTTTTTATTCCCTTTTGTCACGCCAAAGGGAATAATCCCTCTGGCTACGCTAACGATTGGTTTTGCTCAGTGCAAAGCTCGCGCAACTCGCTGCTTTGCCATAATGTTTTTCTCTGTAAAATGGAGAGGCTCAGACCGTAGGGAGGATTCGCCCTCGGAATTTTATAGAGAAAAACATGGCAACACTACTTCTTAATGTGCCATATGGTGAGGAATGTGACATTCCCCTGCTTCACCGCCCGGAGTCGGTGCTACTTTTGCAAACGAACTCGATATGGCACGAAGTCTTGCCACCGCACTTTTAAAATGCTCTATGGTGTAGTCTATCTCTTCGTCTGTTGTAAAACGAGAAAGTGAGAGTCTGATACCTGTGTGTGCAAGTTCATTGTCAGCACCGATTGCAAGCATAACAGAGTTCGCTTCCAAATCTTCAGAAGCACATGCTGAACCCGTAGATGCTCCGATTTGACCGTTATTTAAGTCCCAAAGCATACCTTCACCCTCAACACCTCGTATAGAGATAAGAATTGTATTTGGTGTACGGTTTTCACGGCTGCCGACAACAAAAGTATCACTGAGTTCCAAAAGGGCATCTTCAAGTCTGTCACGTTTTGCACGAATAGAAGCCATTGTCTCTTCAATGTTTGTTGTAGCAAGTTCGATAGCTTTTCCCATACCTACTATATAGGGAACATTCAATGTTCCCGAACGACGGTGACCCATCTGCTCTCCACCGTGAAACAGCGGAGTCAAAGGCTGGGAATCTTTAATATAAAGTGCGCCGACACCTTTTGGACCATGAAACTTGTGTGCAGACATACTTAAAAAATCTACATGGACATCTTGTAAGTCAACTGGAATTTTTCCGACTGCCTGAACAGCATCCGAATGAAAAAGAACCCCTTTTTCTTTACAAATATCACCAATCTCTTTAATAGGAAAAATCATTCCTGTTTCGTTTGAAGCCCACATAACACTGACAAGTGCAGTTTTGTCTGTGATGAAACTTTTGACCGTATGTGCTTCAACAATACCCTCTTCGTTAACAGGAAGGTAAGTTACTTTCACGCCCTGCTCTTCCAGCCATCTACATGTAGAAAGCACTGAGGGATGTTCAACTTCTGTTGTAATGATATGGTCTTTTTCTCCATTGACAATTTTGTCAAAATAGATGGACTTTAATACCCAGTTGTTTGATTCTGTTGCACATGATGTGAATACGATGTCATCATTGTCACTCGCATTGAGTGCTGTATAAACCTGGTCTATTGCTTTTCTCAGGTATGGATGAGACGCTGTACCAAACTTGTGAAGTGAATTGGGATTTCCGTAAATTTCACTAAAGAATGGTTGCATTACTTCTACTACCTGCGGGTCACACATTGTAGTAGCGTTATTGTCTAAATAAACTTGCATATTTTTACCTCTTAATTGGGTTATATTTTAAATCAGACTATTTTTGTCTTCTTTTACTTTTGACATCATAATAGTTTTGTCATTATGATTTGCTTAAGCCAAACTGAGTTTACATTTTGTTTAAGAATTCAAACAGCCAATAATAATGTTATAATAACAAATTAACAAGGAAAAAACAATGTGTAATTTTAACAATCTAGACCAAAAGAAAAAAGAGTTTTTACATCTATTTTTAACAAAAGCAGCCAAAAACACAGGTGGCGTAAACTATTTACTTGCACTCATTGAAGCCATGCGTGCAAAAAAACCGCATCCGCTTATGCAAAAAAACTGCCAAATTGCTTCAAACAATACAGTCATAAAATGGAACAAAGTAGTTTTTAAAGACAAAATAGATCTGATTCAAAATATTCTCATTGCGCACAAAGAGGCTGAAGAAAAAGATTTCAATATCTTGCACGGGGCAAATGCAAAAGTAAAAAAGAACATTATCAACATGTCACGGGCACTTGCACCTTTGAAGTTTGTCATCACTCCCCAAAATCCCAATGACGGAGAAGGTTTCAGTTTTACTGTCTTTGAAACGCTTGAAGATGATGTTATCGTATTTAACCCTGTTTTTATTGCTCTGTTTTTCTGTTCGACCGAATTTACTAAAAAAGCCATTAAATATCAAATCTAGCATCTCCTGAAATATCACTTTAAATCTCTTATGTTATAATCGCGAAATTAATTATATTATAAGAGGGTAACCATCATGGGGCAAACTATAACTGAAAAAATATTCTCACAGCATATCGGTCGTGAAGTAAAAGCGGGTGAAATTATCCGTTGCGATATTGATATGGTTATCGGAAACGATATTACTACACCTATTTCTATCAAAGCTTTTGAAGAGAGTGGTGCACAAAAACTGGCAAATCCAGACGGTTTCTCTATCGTTCTTGATCACTTTATCCCGGCAAAAGACATTGCATCCGCGAATCAGGCAAGAATTTCCCGCGATTTTGCAAAAAAACACCAACTCAAAAACTATTTTGATGAAAAAGATATGGGCATAGAGCATGCTTTACTGCCGGAAAAGGGGCTGATTGTTCCGGGTGATGTTATCATCGGTGCAGATTCACATACATGTACGCACGGGGCACTCGGTGCATTTTCAACAGGAATGGGTTCAACGGATCTTGCATTTGCTATGATTACCGGCGGGAACTGGTTCAAAGTACCCGAATCTATCAAAGTTGTACTCTCAGGCAAACCCGGAAAATATACCACAGGAAAAGATATTATCCTCGAGATTATCCGTCTTATCGGTGTCGACGGTGCATTGTATAAAACCTTAGAATTTACGGGAAGCACAATTGAACACCTCACAATGGATGACAGATTTTCTATGTGCAATATGGCGATTGAAGCCGGTGCAAAAAACGGTATCGTAGCTTATGATGAAATTACAGCAGAGTTTTTGGCAGACAAAAACCTCGCTCGTGAACCTCGCATTCACTACTCTGATGAAGATGCAGAGTATGTTCAGGTTTTAGAGATTGATGTTGCAAACCTTGACCCTGTTATTGCCTATCCTTTTTTGCCGTCAAACGGTCACTCGGTCAAAAAAGCCGTTGAAGATAAAATCAAAGTGGACCAGTCCTTTATCGGAAGCTGTACAAACGGTCGGCTTGCTGACCTCAAAGTAGCCGCTGAGATACTCAAAGGACAAAAAGTCCATCCTGATGTTCGTCTTATTGTCACACCGGGAACACAAAAAATCCTGCGTGAAGCAAACCATTTGGGATATATCGACATCATTGTAGATGCCGGCGGTGTTGTGAGCAACCCTACATGCGGAGCCTGTCTTGGTGGATATATGGGTATTTTAGGAGATGAAGAGGTAGCCATCAGCACAACAAACAGAAACTTTGTCGGTCGTATGGGAAGTCGTTCTTCAAAAGTCTACCTGGCAAATTCAGCTGTTGCCGCGGCATCTGCAATTACAGGCTATATTACAGATCCAAGATAGATGATAGACATACCCTGTGTCATCTTTGCAGGTGGCAAAAGCAGCAGAATGGGAAAGAACAAAGCGCTTCTCCCTTTTGCCGGTTTTAATACACTTGCAGAGTATCAATACAGAAGACTCTCTAAAATCTTCTCAAATGTTTCTATCTCCTGCAAAGACAAATCAGTTTTTTCTTTTGATGCAAACTTTATAGAAGATAAAAAAGTTTCTTCTGTTTTCGCTCCTACTCTTGGGTTTGTCACAGTATTTGATACACTCGGTGCAGAAAAAATATTTGTTCTGAGTGTTGATACCCCCTTTGTCTCCCAAAGAGAAATAGAAAAAATCATACTTGCCGACAACTCTGCTGCTGATGCGGTTATTGCCAAAACAGATGAGGGTGTTCAGCCATTATGCGGTATCTACTCCAAAAATTTACAAGCAAAATTTTTACAGATGCTTCATGAAAACAATCACAAACTCGGCTATCTTTTACAAAACTCCAAAACAACATATGTTTATTTCCCAGATACAAAACCTTTTTTAAATATGAATCACCCCAAAGATTATCAAAACGCACTTAAAATTCTCACACATTATTAACAGCACTTTGCTATAATAGTGCAAAACAATTTAGTATAAAGAGAAAGTGGACAATGAATTTAACGCATCTTGATGAAAACCAAAGACCTAAAATGGTTGACGTAAGTGATAAGAACAATACAACAAGAGTAGCAATAGCAAGCGGTATCATAAAAATGAGTCAAGATGCCTACGATGCTATAGTCAGCGAAAAGACAAAAAAAGGCCCTGTATTGCAAACAGCCGTTATTGCAGCTATTATGGGGACGAAAAAAACCAGCGAACTCATTCCTATGTGTCATCCTTTAAATTTAAGCGGCATTAACTGTGATGTAGAGGAATTGGCACAGCTTCCGGGATTTAAGCTTACAGTTACGGCGAAACTCACAGGACAGACAGGTGTTGAGATGGAAGCATTAACCGGAGTCAGCATCGGGCTTTTGACAATTTATGACATGGTAAAGGCTATCGACAAAGGAATGGTGATACAGAATGTTCAACTTGAATCTAAATCAGGAGGAAAAAGTGGAGACTTTAAACGATAAACTCAAAGAGAAACAATTGGAACTTGAATATCCTTGCAACTGGTGCTACAAAGTCATTGCAAGTGAGAAAGAGGCTCTGCAAAATGCCATAAAAGAGGTCATTGATGAACGCTCACACAAACTTACAGACTCAAACAAGTCTAAAACAGGCAAATATGTCAGTATGAACCTTGATTTACTTGTTCATAACGAAGATGACAGAAAATTTATATATGATGCTTTGAAAAATCATCAAGATATTAAAATGGTACTTTAGGAGTAACCCATGGATCAAAATCAACATAAATTTAAAAGTATAGAAAAAAGAATTGAACATGCATTGTCCAATGCAAAAGTAGATCTGAAAGACATCTCCCTGGATGAGATGAAAGCCTTGACAAATACTTTTATTGAAGAAGAAACACATGCTTTGAAAGAAGATGTACAAAAGCTTTTGGAACAAAAAGAAGCCATCGAAAGAGCTTTGCATAAAAAATCAGAAGAGCTGCAAATAGCAAAATATGAGGTTTTCAATGCTATTGAAGAGCAACTCAAAGATGACAAAGCTGTTCATATGCTCCATCAAATCAAACTGCAGTCCATTGATCTGTATGATATGCTCAGCGAAATGGTGGAATCAGCCATTATTACAGCATTGGAAAAAGATACAGACGGTGATGTAAACGAATCAATCAAAGAGGTTATAAAAGATATTACCTTTGAATCTATAAAAGAAGGTTCTCTCAATACAATACGTGTGAGAAAAATCCTCTCCACGATTCTTGCAACAACTATAGAAGTTGCAGAAGCAACACCGACAAGAGCCGAAGAGATTCTCTCTGCCACACTCAAAGGTATGCGAAGCGGATTGATCAAATCTATTGACAGATTTAAACAAAGAGTTGCCTTTATGCCTGTAGAAGCCAAACATATACTTATCGAAGATTATGATACTATCATAGAAGATTTGCATCAGACAGATACACTTTTTTCACAGATAATCATCACACAGGCTGCAGAAAGCTCACAATACATTAAAAAAATTCTTCTCGAACTTAACAAAGAGATGCGTTATGATCTCGAAGAGCTTATTCTTATCTCCAAAGAAACAGCTGAAGTTATCAAAGAAAAGTTTTCTACCTTTGCAAAAATTGCAGCCAAGAAAGCAGACAGTGCCCTGCATTCACCAAAGGCGCAAGAAGCCAAAAAAATGGGAATACAGGCATGGGAAGTTGCCCGGGCAGCACTTGGCAGTGCAATAAAGTCGGCAAAAGATGCGATGGAAAAAAAAGATAGATAAATTTCATCTTAAGATAATATATTATTATAATTAACTAAAAAATAAATTTGAATGTTTTAATATAATTTTCTAAACTCAAACACAAAGGATTTACTATGATGTTACACCCTGCGACCGTACACTTTGCGATGGCTTTACCTGTAGTTGCTTCCGTTTTTGGACTTGTTTATCTTTACAGCAAAAGTGAAATGATGTCGAAAACTTCTCTTATAATGACAATTGCAGCAGCACTTGCAATGACAGTAGCCTGGTATACAGGAAATCAGGCCGGACCGGAAATTTTTGATTATCTGAGCAAAGCAGGCAAAGAAGAACTGCTCGAACATAAAGAACTTGGTCTGTATCTGGCAATAGCAACAGGTATTATCGCATTAGTGCAGATAGTCGGATATAAAATGAAAAATTTTGCTGTCCAGGCATTGGCCATTCTTCTTTTACTTGCAGCAACAGCAACAACACTTTTGCAAGGAAAACACGGTGGAGAAATAGTTTACAACTACGGTATGCCTTTTAAAGCCTATATGATAGAAGATTCTCTTCATGAAGCAACAGCTAATGCTGAAGCCACTGAGGACTGTGATGAAAAAGTGGAAGCATATGAAGATGCCATAGACGAAATCAGTTCACTTTCAGAAGAAGTAGATGCTGTTTATGGCAATACACCAAAAACCCAAAAAGAAGATGATGACGAGTAGATAATGCAAAAAATCAATGAAGATGCAAAAAAAAAGATGCAAGAGGCATTTGAAAAGTACAAACAGGACAAGAGCTCTGTAAAAGAGTTCTATCCTTGCACACAAAAACTTTCAAACTGGCTCAAAGAAAAGGCCAAATAATGCAAATACTGTGTACTGACCTGTTTGAAAAACAGTTACAGGATATTTTGCAAGAGCTTGCAAAAGAAGATTTTGATGCAACAAAAAACTTTAAAATCTATTTGGACACTGTCATAATCAATATTCCGACAAAAGCACAAAAATACAAGCAGTCTGTCTATTTTAATGATGAAAATATAAAAGACCTTGAACATCAGGGATTTGTAATACCGTTTTTCATTGACAAAGCCTCTGAAACCTATCTTGTGCTGGGTATAGTTGAAAAATAATTTTTATTATCTAATAAGTTTATGTTATTCTAAAAATAACCTGTATAAATATTATTTTTAGTTATATATGGAGAGTGTTTCAATAAGTAACCAATTAGTGCATTTTAGGTGCCAATATCACATTTTTGTCTCATTTTTTTGTATAATACCTTTTGCTATGTATTTATAATTTAAGCATACAATGGCATAATACAAATCAGCAATTATTTGTATTGCCTGGAAATTAATGAGATATTAAAAGTATTAAACAGAATAACAACTTACCAAGGAGAACATTGTGGATATAAAAAAATCTCAACAAGATGTAGAGTCTGCTACTGACAACAGTAAAGACTCAAGTCTTGGCAGAAGAGACTTTTTCAGAAAAACAGCTGCATTATCTGTAACTGCACTTGCTGGAACTTCTCTTCTGGCATCAGAAGAAGCAGGCGATCCTGCCATTTTAGAACCTACACCGTGGGGAACAAAATGGGGAGATCCTGTAACAAAAAATCTTTACGGAATGCCATCTAAGTATGAGCACAACGTAACAAGAAGATACACGAAGCTCCTTGCCTCAGGTAACTTCAGAGCATCTATTGCGGTTACACCTTTACAGGAGTCAAGCGGAATCATCACACCAAACGGTCTCTTTTTCAGTCGTTGTCACGGTGGTGTAGCACATATTGACCCGAATGAGCACAGACTTATGATTACCGGTCTGGTTGAGAAACCTCTGGTTCTTACTATGAAACAGCTTAAGCGCTACCCAAGTGTAACACGTACTCACTTTATTGAGTGTCCTGCAAACGGCGGTCAAGAATGGAGAGGTCCACAATACAACTCTTTACAGTTTGCAAAAGGCTTTATGTCTTGCGCGGAATGGACAGGTGTTTACATTAAAGACATCCTCAAAGACTTGGGTGTAAAAAAAGAAGCGCTTTGGATGCTTGCAGAAGGCGGAGACTCCTCAAAAATGGGTCGAACCATTCCAATGGAAAAAGTCTGGGATGATGCCATGATTGTATGGGGTCAAAATGGTGAAGCATTACGTCCAGAACAAGGATATCCGATTCGTTTACTTGTTCCGGGCTGGGAAGGAAACTTATGTGTCAAATGGCTAAGACGCTTAGACTTCGCAAGTGAACCTTGGTACTGTAAAGAAGAGACTTCGAAATACACAGTATTAAAACCAACCGGAAAAGCGATCCAACACTTCTATGCAAATGAAGTGAATTCAACTGTTACTTCTCCGTCTCCGGAAATTGACTGGACAGACCTGGAAGATGGTGACATTGTAGAGATAGAAGGTCTTGCATGGTCTGGAATGGGAACAATTACAGGTGTAGACCTCTCTTTTAATGGTGGAAAAAACTATGTTGAAGCGAAACTCAAAGGTTTGGTTCTTCCTAAATGCTGGACACGCTGGAGCTATATGCATACATACAAAAAAGGGCAGGAACTCTTCCTTACTTCTCGTGCAAGAGATGATGCAGGATACATCCAACCGACAGTTGATCAAGAAATTCTTGTAGTTGGTGTCGAAGCTGTTTATCATAGAAATGCAGTAGAAACATGGAAAGTTGAAAAAGACGGAAAAATAACTCATGTTGAAGTACGTTCTCAATTAGGGCGTAAAGCAAATGGCGAGTTAGTAATAGAAGGAAAAGCGTAATGATGTTTACATTAAATAAAAAATTATTAATTTCAATTTCTACTGCAGCTGTATTGTCACTGGGACTTTCTGCATGTATGGAAAATGCTTCACCTGCAGGTTCAAATGTGCCTACAAAAGCTTCTATTGACGGTGGAGTGGATTACCCTGTTGTAAACGGAAAAACAGGACCATATTATGTAAATACAAATGCACATAATGCAGATGTAAAATATGGCCGTACTCCGACAAAAGCGGAATATGACGAATGGAATTCTGATGTCATGGCTGACGGTACAGGTTTACCTGAAGGTCAGGGAAGCGTCGAAGAAGGTGAAAATATTTATGAAGCGAAGTGTGTCATGTGTCATGGTGACTTTGGATCAGGCGGTGGTGGTTACCCTGCGTTATCTAAAGGAAATGCCTATGAACTACATAAAACACTCAAATATCAAAGAATCAAGCCGGATACTGACGGTCCTGTACGCGTTTTTGGTACATACTGGCCACAGGCAAGTACTCTATGGTGGTACATCAAAGATGCGATGCCGCACCCAATGACAGATTCATTAACAGATGATGAAGTATATGCTTTGGTTGCATATATATTAAATGCAAATGAAATGGAAATAGACGGCGTGGAAGTTGATGATGAGTATGTACTTAATCGTGAAAAATTCCTAAAAATAAAAATGCCAAACAGAGACGGATTTGAACCGGATATCGCTGGTCCGAATGGTCCTGAAAATGTACGTAAGTATTATGCAAATGCAAAAAACTTTGGCGGACAGACATATGATGTAAAAAACCCTGCCTCAAGATGTATGAAAAACTGTCAGGAACCGACTGCGAAAGTTGTTTATATAAAAGGTGCCGGTATCAGTGACTTTCATCCACCTTTGTCTGCAGTAAGAGATCTTCCAAAAGAGAAAGAAGAGAGCAGTTTTGATGCGAAAAAAGCATATGCTGCAAACTGTGCAATGTGCCATGATACAGGTGCTGCTCCAGCACCTGGAGACAAGTCCGCATGGGCACCGTTACTTGCAAAAGGAATGGATAAAGTATATGAAAACGGTTTAAAAGGGACTGATACAGGAATGCCTCCTAAAGGTGGTTCATCGCTCTCTGACAAACAATTCAAATCAGTTGTTGACTACATAGTCAACCAAAGTAAATAAACAAAAAGGATAAAATGATGGAAAGAAGAAAATTTTTAAGCATGACTTTAGGTGCATTGGCGTTAGCTGTTGTACCTGCTAGTGTAAGAGCAGAAGACTATAGAAAACTTAAACCGACTGTATGGACAGCAAAAACTGTTGATGATGCTATAAAAGCAATGTATGGTTCAAATGCATTAACAATGGAGGGTGTGAAACTTACTGCTCCTGATGTTGCAAGTAACGGTGGTGCAATTCCGGTTGATTTTTCAACCGACAAAGATGTAAAAACAATTTCTGTATTTCAAGATGCAAATCCGGAAGCAGCAGTACTTGTTGTAGAAACAAACAAGTACAGTGTAAACAAATATTCTATTAAAATCAAAATGGCTAAATCCGGTACGATAACAATCGTTGCTGAGGGTAAAGACGGCAAACTATATGCTGCTAAGAAAACTCTTGATGTTGCTCTTGGTGGATGTGAAGGATAATTCCTTCTCATTTTGATACAGAAAAAATAAAATAAATAAGGAAATACAATGGCTGGAATTAAAGTAAAAGCAAAATTAAAAGGCGGTGTTGTTAAAGTTAAAGCAATGGTTAAACATCAAATGATGACTTACAATATGGCAGAAAAGAAAACCGGTAGCAGAGATAACGCAAACTTTATTACTCATTTAACTGCTACAGTCAACGGTGAGACTGTTTTAGATATGTCTACTTCACAGTTCTTATCTAAAAACCCTATTTTCAAATTTCAATTTAAAGGAATTGGTAAAAAAGGTGATAAGGTTGAAATGTTAGCAGTTGACCTTAAAGGTAAAACTTACAAAGGCAAAGGTAAAATTAAATAATTTTACCCTCTTTTTTAAGAGCCAATGACTACATTGGCTCTCATACTCTCAATTTTTTACAACAACTACAACAAATACAAATAATGAGCAAAAACAGATGAAGAAAAACCTGCAGGGTAAAGTTCTGAAATTATTCATCACAAAAAATGATACTGATAAAACAAGAATAAGCACCTCTCATATAGATGCCGACGAACACGGAATTCTAAATGATAAATTTTACAATAAAAATGATCAAAGAGCTATTTTAATTACCTCTATCCAAAGCTACAATATGGCATCTGAGACAAATATAAACCTTTCAGACGGAGCACTGGGCGAAAATATTTTAATTGATATCAACCCCTACCATTTAAATGCAGGGGACACCTTTGTAATAGGTGATACCACATTGGAAATAACACAAAACTGCACGCTATGTAAAGGTTTGTCCATCATAAATCCAAAGTTGCCTAAACTGCTAAAAAACGACAGAGGTATATTTGCAAAAATAATAAGTGGTCCTTGCGTAATTAAAGTCGGAGATACAGTAAGTATTTGACTCTATTAATATTATTTATATAACAATAATGATAAAGTTACACAGTATAAATTTAATCCGTATTATGCAATAGAAAACTCAAGGAGACTAAGTGAAAAAGATATACACTCTGATAATGGTTGTTTTAGCAACGCTGTCTATAAACGGCTGTAACGGTACATATGCCTCAACACCTTCCAAACCTGTCCAAACGCAGGATGTGCAGGTTTTTACAACACACAATACAAACAAAAAGGTTACTCCCAAAACAATAGAAGCTGCTTTTGATGCCATTGGACTGAGTGTTCCCGGAAATAATGATATGAATAAGCCGTTTAAAACCAGGTTTGGCAAAGTGCATTATAAAATTTACAATCTTGCTATGTATATAAACAGTGAACTCACATATAAAATTATTAGAAAGTATCCTAAATTTGGTGCATTGACACCTTTAACTATGTCTATCTGGGAAGACAAAGACGGCAATATGAATATAGCAACCCTCACACTCAACGGAATGTCAAGAGCGACAGGTGTTCCCAAATATGATCCGGATCTAGTAAAATATGCTGCTTTGATACAAACAGGACTGAAAAAAGCAATGCCAGACGGACATTTTAAATACTTAAATTACACTGTAAAATTTCCAAAAAAATCATTTGCAATTGATATGTCCACAGAAGTAAAGACCGACCTGTCAATGGAAGACTATATAGAGGATTTTGAAGCAGAATTTGAAGGTGAATTAGAACCTTTGGGATTTTTGTTTCCAAACTATACAAATCTGCAAGAAGAAATATTTGATGATTACGATTTTCATGCGTATGATTTTTTTCATACATATTCTATTTGCAAATTTGATGTAATATACCCTGTTTCAAAACTGCATCCAGAAGCAGGTGCCTGGGCACCGTGCTCTTTCTATCTTTACAAGAAAAAAAATGAAACAAAGATGTATATGGGATTTTTGGGTGTTGAAAACTGGATAAATACACTCGACATACAAGACGAAGAATCTATACGTCCGTTAAAAGAAGCCCAGGGGATGATTGTCAAAATTTTAAAAGAAATGACAGAATAATTATTACAACGAAAGGTATTTTATGAATTTAAAAAGTTTTTTACTAGACTACGGAGAAAGAGTTCCGGGTTATGATGTAACCGTCATTAATGAGCGTGAGGCAAGAGCTGCCGCTGGTATACTTGGCTTACTGGGAATGCTTGTAATTTTTATAGGAATAGGATTTGGACATGTCATCGTAGCAAGAGTCTACTTGACATTTTTATTTATTGACTTTACAGCAAGAATGATTTCTCCCAAATACTCGCCCTCTTTACTGCTAGGAAAACTGGCTGTACAAAATCAAAAACCGGAATATGTAGGCGGACTCCAAAAACGCTTTGCCTGGACTCTTGGCTGGCTCATATCGTTGCCTATGATGCAATGGTTTGTACTCAACTGGGATATTACTTTCTACAAAGTGCTTATCTGCGTACTGTGTCTTGCATTAATGTTTCTCGAAAGTGCTTTTTCGATATGTGTAGGCTGTATGATTTACAAGTTTATAACAAGAAAAAGTCCAACACTCTGCCCGGGCGGAACCTGTGAAATGCGAATAAAAGAGCCTATACAAAGATTTAATCCTATACAAAAAGCAGTAGCAGGTATAACCATTATTGCCCTTATCAGCGGTATTTATCTTGCTTTGGCAAAATTAGAACCAAAAACATTTTTCGGTGCGTTTCTTCATGAAGCCGTCTTAACAAAACAACAGCTCCAAAAAGAAGAAGAATTAAAGTATCAAAAAGCAATGGAAAAAGAATTTGGGGATGATGATTTTTAAATATTATTTATAATATTTAATGACACCATCCATTTTTGAACCCATATTGAGCAGTATCATATCAGCTATAACCAAAGCGGCCATTGATTCACATACAACAGTACCGCGAATAGCAACACAAGGATCATGCCTGCCTTTGAGTGAAAAATCCACTTCCTCATTTGCTGTTGTAACAGTATGCTGCTCTTTGAAAATAGATGGCGTAGGTTTAAAATAGACATTAAGCACTATATCTTCCCCGTTACTGATACCACCGAGTATTCCACCCGAATGATTGGATTCAAATCCGTTTGCACGTATCTGATCATTGTTTTGAGAACCGTGTACCTTGGCACTCAATACTCCATCCCCAATCTCAACAGCTTTTACTGCATTAATACCCATCATAGCATCAGCTAAAACAGCGTCTAGTTTATAGTAAAGAGGCTGTCCCAAGCCTACGGGTGTGCCTTTGATGACAACACGCGAAACACCACCGACAGAATCATGCGCCTCTTTTGCTTTGAGTATTGCTGCTTTTTGTGCTTCTTCTTTATTGGCATCAAGTGCATAAATTACACTTTTCTTCGCACCTTCATAATTAAAATCTTCTGCCTGTATGCCTGCAACTTCACTGATACCGCTAAGCACTGTAATGCCAAGTTCCTGAAGCATTAGCTTCGCAATAGCCCCTGCTGCTACTCTTGCAGCAGTTTCTCTCGCAGAGCTGCGCCCTCCGCCTCTGTAGTCTCGTATACCATATTTGTGAAAATAGGTAAAATCTGCATGCCCGGGACGAAACACATCTTTGATATTTGTATAGTCTTTGGATTTTTGGTTTGTATTGTAGATAACCATTGCAATTGGAGTACCAGTACTTTTCCCCTCAAACACACCGCTTAAGATTTCAACCTTATCTGCTTCTTTTCTGGCGGTTTCAAATTTACTTTTTCCGGGTTTTCTTCTGTCAAGTTCACTTTGAATATATTCTTCATCAATATTCAAGCCCGCGGGAACACCATCCAAAAGACAACCTAATGCTTTTCCATGAGACTCTCCAAATGTTGAAAATCGTAATTTCATTCCAAAACTGTTCACTTTTTTTCCTTATTTAGCATATCTACAGCAACTCTCGCGGCCTCTTGTTGCGCAATTTTTTTACTCTTTCCCTTTGCTCTGGCATACTCTTTGTCTTCTATAAATACACCCACTTCAAATTCTTTTTGATGATCAGGACCGCGTGATGCCAATACTTTATACTCCGGCGTTATCCCGAAGCGGGCCTGTGTCAATTCCTGAAGTGTTGTTTTAAAATCACGGAACAAAGAATCCAAAGAGATCTCATCATGATTTTTTTCTATTAAATCAATGGCTATTCTACGTACTTCTGCTAAACCGGCTTCCAAATATATTGCACCCATTATAGCTTCAAAAGCATTTGAAAGCAGAGAAGATTTTTCACGCCCGCCATTATTGTCTTCAGCATTTGAAAGCAGTATGTAATCACCCAGATTCAAAGCCCGTGCCAGTTTGTCAAAACCTGTTTCATTGACCAGTGATGCCCGGATTTTGGAGAGTTTTCCTTCATCAGATGTCCGAAACTTTTTAAAAAGATACTCTCCGACCACAAGGTCCAGTACGGCATCACCCAAAAACTCCAATCGCTCATTATCGTAGGGCTGCTTATAGCTTTTATGTGTCAGCGCTTCGATAATGAGCTTTTTATCACGAAACTCATATCCTAATTTTTCTTCCAATGTCTTTATATTTTTATGCATAAATACCTTCTCCTCATTGTGTTAAAGCTTCTTTGGCTTTTTGCGCCGCTTCTTTTGCCAATACATCGCATCGCTCATTTTCTTCATGACCGTCATGTCCCCGCACCCATATGGCATGAATCTTATGCGGTTTGGCCACTTCTATATATTCTTTCCACAAATCAGGGTTCTTGACTTTTTTAAAATCTCTTTTAATCCAGTTTTGCAACCACTCATTGATTCCTTTTACCACATAAGAGGAATCAGAAATAATATCGACTTCACAAGGCTCTTTTAGAGCACGAAGCCCTTCTATTGCACCTTTGAGTTCCATTCTGTTATTTGTAGTATGAAGCTCCGAGCCTGAAAGCTCTTTTTCACTTTTACCATATCGCAAAATAACGCCATAACCTCCCGGCCCTGGATTCCCCAAGGCACTGCCGTCACTGAAAAGAGTTATTTTCTTCACTGAATTCCTTACCGTAGTCTTTACTTAAACTGTATTCCACTCTTGCTGTATCTATCGCATGGCATGAACTGCAACGGCTAAAAGCAAAAGGATATGTCCCTTTGCAGTTATCACACACATACTCAAAACTGAGTGTTGCATTTGATTTTCCCTCAAGTTTTATCAGCACATCAAGCTCAAATATACTGCTGTTGTATGCAAGTTTCACATCACCTCTTGCAGTATAAAGTTCCCGCAGATAGCCATTGTCTGTAATTATATCCAAATTCAAATCTTTTGAATCACATCGCCAGAAGAGTTCTGTCAAAAGTTCACTTTTAGAGATGTCAATATTTTCCCAGGCAAGTTGCGGGTTTACTTGAAAAATATAATCAAATATCAAATAAGCCAGACGATGAGCATTTTTATATATCTCCAACAACTTCTGGACTTTTTCTTCTTTTGTCATATTCGGCGAATCAAGAGTTTCCAAAACATGTAGATACGCACGTTCAAGCATAACATCTTCTTGAAGTTCATCCAATGGCTCTAAAACTTCCAAAGCAGATTTGTAATCTTTCATATATTCATATACAAGAAGCAAATAATGCAAAGCTTCCGGTGTACGAGGATTCTTTTTCAGAATTTCTAAAAAAACATGCTTGGAACGTTCTAAAAATCCTGCTTTAAAATATGTTTTTCCAAGTAAAAACATTGTTTCTCTCGTATTTCTTTTATTTCCAAGTTTTAATATTTCATTATATATCTCTATACTTTTTTCATAATCACCGTTTTTATAGTATGCACTTGCAAGAAGCAGCCATGATTTTTCAGACAGCCCTCCTTCAGCTATTAAAATTTTCAATTCGTTATGTGATGGCAAGGTACGAAACTGTTCCAAAAATTTACTTATCTGTTTAGAGTCCTCTTTTCTTTTATATCTCCCCCACCAATAAGAAAAAAAAGTAATTATAAATATAATGGTAAAGAAAATAATAATGGAAAAAAGAGGGTCTCGAAACTCTATAAAAAAAGTATTCATGAATTATATACCACCAATCCGTAATCATTTTTCAAATTATAAAATGTTGCATCCGAAGATATTTCCAAATCCTTGATTTTCCCTAACTGTACAATGGAATTTTTATTGACTTTAATGCCATATTCTCTAAAAAATCTTTTTACATTTACAAATTTTACATCTTCGACAAACTTATACTCAAACTCTGTATGAAGTGCCATTTTGTTACTTACGAACAAGTGTTCATTTACATGTAACTGATCTGATGCATATTTGATTGGCAAATAACCCGAAAGATCGGTTAGAATATTTTCAACATGTTCATGTTTTTTTGGGAGTGTCTGTTTTTGAATAAAAATATATTTATTATTCAATTTTAACGTTGGAGTGTTTTTCCAATATTTATAGGCAGGATTAGAAATTCCCAGTTTTACATAAACCTCTTTCCAAAGCCAAAAAGAGTTTAATGTATTTGGAATATATGACAAAATTAAACTCCTTGTGAACTAGTATAAATATTATATAATATTTATTTAAATAAGTTTATTAAGAAGCTTAAATTGCCAAATCTGCAACAGTTGCTACAGAGCAGCTGTTACAAACTTCGTCACCACAAAACCACCTATAACCAGCCATGCAAACATCGCACCGGCAGTATACAGCGGTGCCAAACCAAGACCTTTGAATTTGGAAAAAATTGTTCCCATACCCAGTGCTGTCATTGCCATTGTTAAAAGAAAAGTATCAATTGTATTGATAGTATCAACAATAGCATGCGGCACCAAATCCAAAGAGTTAAATCCGGCCATACCTATAAAATATACTGCAAACCAAGGGATGACAAGCTGTAATTTACCACCGGATTTTCCCTCTTTTTTTGCCTGCATAGACAAATAAATTCCCAAAACAATAAGCATTGGCGCAATCATAATAACACGAGTCATTTTAACAATCACTGCAGAGTTTGCCATAATTTCAGGTGCACCTGGAATAGAAGCAGGTACAGCCACAACCTGTGCCACTTCATGAATAGTCCCGCCCGTATAGATACCAAACTGTTCCGGAGTCATATGCAAAAATCCTGTTGCCGGCTCAATAATTGATGCATACAAAACAGGATACAAAAACATAGAAATTGTACCAAACAGCACAACCATTGAAACCGCTACAGCAGTTTTATACCCTTCTGCTTTTAAAACAGGCTCTGTTGCAAGAACTGCCGCAGCACCACAGACAGAGGCACCTGCTGCTGTAAGCATTGATGTGTCTTTATCCATTTTAAACGCTTTTATACCTAAATATGTTCCCAGTAAAAAAGTCGTGGAAAGCATAATGAGTGAGACAGTAAAACCACTGAGTCCCACATCCATAATCTGTTGAAATGTTATACGAAAACCATAAAATACGATTGCGAAACGAAGAATCTTTTTGCCTGAAAACGTAATACCGCTTCCCCAGGCACTTGGAATATGGTTATGTAAAGTATTTGCATAAAAAATACCTAATACTATACCGATAACAAGAGGAGAGATGCCAAGTGATTTGACAAATGCAATTTGCGCTATTGATGTTGCAGCAGCTGCAAATATTGCAACAAAGATGATACCTGAAACAGTACCTTTTCTATTTTCTTTTGAGAATGCCATAGTTATTACCTTTTATTATAAATTTATAAATAGAGGCGAATTATAGCAAATTTTATGCTGATGAGAAAACAAATTATTTATTTGTGAAGAATTTGATAGAAATCACACCATGGTGTGATTTCTTATTATTAAATTTATTTTGAGCCTAAAAGGACATTCTCTTTAGGAAAGACGAAGATTGTATGCCTCATTACAGAAATAAGTTTACTAGGCTTTCCGTCTTTATCCAAAGCATATGCATGAATAGTAATAGGGATAATAGTATCTTTGCGTTTGTCATCAACCAACATTTCTGTTGTTCTAAGTGTAACAATTTTTTTCTTTTTAACACCAGGAACCACTCTGAAAGGTTTTGACGGTTTTACTATTTGAATTTTCCCTTCCATTCCTTTTGGAGGAATAACTTCAAAGAAAAATTTCATTGGCTTGTTCTCAGTATTTTGCAATAAAAAGACATAAGAGTTTTCAACTGCAAATTTATTATTTGCAAGATGTTTGACAGAATAAAGTCTTGTCTCTTTATTGATATTTAAAAGCATATGCTCTTTCGTCGTACTCATATATCCAAGTGCAAACATAAGACCCACAAGTAAAACCATATATGCTATGATTTTTGGACGAAAATATTTTGTTTTTCCTTTTTTCTCAGCTATTTCATACTCACTTGACCATGTCACGAGTGATGGTTTTCCAAGTTTGCCCATAACTGTTGTACAGGCATCAACACACTCCAGACAGTTTATACATTCAAGTTGCAGTCCCTCACGAATATCGATGTGTGTAGGACAGACAGTGACACATTTTTCACATGTCGTACATTCGGCATTTGGCTCTACTGTTTGCAGCTCTTTTTGTTTTTCAAATTTTTTATGGTGATGCTCGTCATAGATATGTCCGCCTCTGTTAAAGTCATATATCGCCATAACTGTGTGTTCATCATAGAGTACTGACTGTACACGAGAGTATGGACAGACATAAATACAAAAATTTTCTTTTAAAAATACAATGTCATAAATCAAAAATGCTGCAATCCCTACAACAAAACCAATCATTGTCAAATGCTCTCCAGGATTGCTTAGATACTGGAAAAAGGTCTCCGGCGGGACAAAATACCACATAAAATCGGCTCCTGCAATCAATGCAAGCACCGTCCATATCATAACAGCGATCGCTTTTTTGACTTTGTTTTCAGGTTTTGACATATCCGGTTCTTGCTGCTTGTTTCCGATACGCTTGCGTAAATGCAATAACTTTGTTTCAATCAAGTCACGATAAATGACACGAAACACAGTTTGCGGACATACCCATCCACAAAAAACACGACCACCTAAAACTGTCATACCAAATATAGTAATAAAAAGAAGCATCAATAAAAATGGCATCAAATACAACTCTTGCATATCAAACTGCACAAAAGCAAGGTCCAGTTTCATTTTGTCAAAACTCAATAAAAAGAAGTGGTGTCCATTGACTTTAATCCATGGCAGCACCAAAGCCACTATTGTCGCCAACGCATAAACATAATAGCGTTTAATTCTCCAAGGGGTAGGTATCTCTATACTTTTTTTCTTTTCACTCATTTTTTCTCCTTTGATATCATTCTGGACAAATGATAGTATTAATCACTTGTTCTTCTGCATTCTCTTTGGCTTCTGGTACTAATGAACCAAATGCAACCTGTTTTAACTCTCTTGATTCTATATAATCTTTTAACGAACTTCTACTTACATTTAAAAGCCGAGCCATAGAACTCACACTCTTTCCCTCTTTTAAATACTGTAAAATTTCGTTAATGTATTTATCAAATTTAGAGCTTGACCTACTCCCTTTGGGACGACCAATCATTCGTTTTGCATCAGCTTGGATTTTTTGGCGCAACTGATCCATAAGGCCTAAAATCAACATTGCACTGCTCTCTTTGGACATTATAACGGAATGTTTAATAAAGTGTACTTTATAGTTATTTTTCATTAGGCAGCTTACCATCTGAATTAAATCTTCCATATTTGTACTCAAAACCCAAACATCATATATCAACAGTATTGCTTCTTTTTTTGATTGGAAATAAGAGGTTACATTTGTACGTTTATCTAAGCGTTTATTTTGGGAAGTTTGATCTACAAATTCTTCATTTATTGTAATCTGCTTACTAAGAGCGTAGGCATTAATATGCTGTAATTGTTCATGTGCCGCAAGAAAATTTTTATCTGGGCGGATGTATGCTATTGTCATTCGACGATAAAACCTCACTATCTTTTTAATTTCATCGCCATTATACTCTTTTTTGACGAATAAAGTCAATGATAAAATTGATTTTTTCGTCAAAAAGTTAAAAATTTATACTTTACCAGCCAATTCCAACCACCAGCATATAGCGTCTGTCTTCAATTTGTCCAATTGTCGAACCTAGCTGTTCTTGGTATGTTGCAGCCTGAAGTTTAAAAATTGCAAGCTGCATATCAAAACCTGCAGTATAAGAGCCTTTGTACAAGCCGCCGTTAAGAGTCATCATAAACCAGGAATTATCAACAAGCCCCAAACTGGCACCAATTCTTAAATGCTGCAAAAGTTCATACTCTATATTGGCATTGTCATATTGATCTTGGGAACGGTATGGGTTGTAGTTTCTCACTCTCATTTGTTGGGCGTTGAAAAGGTCTATATAGTCTACTCCTACTAATAAATTTCTTCATTATAACAAAGTTTTTTTTAAAAGCTTTACTTTTAATAAGATTTATGAAAAATTAGATCCCAGAACCCAACAAATCAACAAAGAGTTCTTTATGCTCTTGTTTGTTACAATATAAGAATTAATTTTCTATAAAGATTTTATATATGACAACAAAACAATACATCTTGGAAACTATCAAAAAACGCCCGCTTATCATCGATGGGGCAATGGGTACACAACTGCAGCAACGTGATGATCAAATTCCAAAAGAGGCATGGGAAGGAAATGAGGGCTGTAACGAACTGCTCAATGTAACAGCTCCTGAAATTATGAATGATATTTTTCATGCCTATCTGACTGCCGGGGCTGATTTCATCACAACCAATACCTTTGGTTCATTTTCCTGGGTTTTGGATGAATACAACATTGGTCATCGTGCGTATGAACTGACACGTGCCGGAGCAGAACTCGTAAAAAAGCAGTGTGAGGCTTTTTCAACACCGGAGCATCCCCGTTTTTGTTTGGGTTCCATAGGACCGGGCACAAAGCTTCCTTCTCTTGGACATATCACCTATGATGAGATGTATGCAGGCTATACTGAATTTTGTCTTGCCCTTATCGACGGAGGAGTTGATGTATTTCTCATTGAAACGGCCCAAGACCCGCTGCAGATAAAGGCTGCCCTGCATGCTATACAAGAAGCATGCAGACAAAAAGGGGTCGAAATCCCCATCATGGTTTCTGTAACCATCGAGCTCAGCGGAACAATGCTTATAGGGACAGATGCCGAAACAATTGCAACCATTATGGAGCCCTTTGACATTCTCTCTCTTGGTTTTAACTGTGGAACAGGGCCTGAGCAGGTACTCAAACATGTCAAAACACTCAGTGAACTTTGGGGCAAACCAATCAGTGTGCATGCCAATGCCGGTCTGCCGCAAAACCGCGGAGGCTACACTTACTACCCGATGGGACCTGATGAGTTTGTTGCACAACAGGAGAAGTTTTTAGAGTATGACGGTGTGAGCTTCTTAGGAGGATGCTGCGGAACAACACCTCAGCATATTCGCGCACTTGTTGATAAAGTCACAACAATTACACCTAAAACACCATCAGGTTCTCAGCAAAATTCCATCGCTTCACTTTTTAACACCGTTCCTCTTATGCAAGAACCCGCACCGCTACTTGTAGGTGAGCGTTCCAATGCAACCGGTTCAAAGGCATTCCGTGAACTGCTTTTGGCAGAAGATTATGAAGGCACCCTCTCCGTTGCCCAGCAGCAGGTTCGCGCAGGTGCGCATGTACTTGATGTCAATGTCGGGTTTGCCGGACGCGATGAAACAAAAGATATGACAGAAGTGATGGCAATGTATGCCCAAAAAATCGCTCTGCCCCTTATGCCTGACTCTACCCAGACCAAAGGACTCGAAACTGCCCTCAAACATATCGGAGGCAAGCCGATTCTTAACTCTGTCAACCTTGAAGACGGCGAGCCGAAATTCGACGCCGTGTGTCAGTTGGCCAAAAAATTCGGTGCCAGTCTTGTCTGTCTGACGATTGATGAAAAAGGGATGGCAAAAACCGTCGAAGATAAAATCAGAGTAGCTGAGCGTATTATCGACCTTGCCACCAATCGTCACGGCATCAAAAAAGAGGACCTTGTGTTTGACGTCTTGACCTTTACACTTGGTTCCGGAGATGAAGAGTATTTTGATGCGGGAATCAACACCATTGAAGCTATACGACAACTTCGTCAAAAACATCCGGAAGTCGGTGCAATTTTAGGACTTTCAAATATCTCTTTCGGACTCGACAAGGATGCAAGACCCTACCTCAACTCTATGTTCTTGCACCATTGTGTCGAGGCAGGACTCACCTCGGTTATCATCAATGTCAAACATATCATTCCTCTTAATAAAATTCCAAAAGAAGATCAGGAAATTTGTGATGATTTGATTTTTAACCGCAAACCAAACGGAGAAGCGCTTTTTACCTTTATAGAACATTTTTCTTCCAAAGAGGCCGTCGACAATGATGCGGTAGATGAAGCCTACCTCAAAATGAGTGATGAAGAAAAAATAGCAAAATTGCTCATGGACGGAGACAAAGACAGAATGATTCCTCTTGTGGAAGAGGCTCGTCACAAAATTGCTCCTGAAAAAATAGTCAATGAAATTCTCATAGATGCCATGAAAGTTGTCGGCGAACTTTTCGGTTCGGGGCAGATGCAGCTTCCTTTTGTATTACAGTCAGCAGAAACCATGAAAAAAGCAGTTGACCATCTCAAACCCTATCTGCCAAAAATTGAAAAAGAAACCGATACCACACTGATACTGGGGACCGTCAAAGGCGATGTTCATGATGTCGGGAAAAATCTTGTTGATATTATTCTCTCAAACAACGGCTACAAGGTCATCAATCTTGGTATAAAAGTAGAACTTGACAACTTCCTTGAAACATTGGAAAAATCAAACGCACAGGCTCTCGGCATGAGTGGTCTTTTGGTAAAATCGACACAGGTGATGCTTGAAAACTTGAATATTTTACAGGAAAAAGGCATTAAAATTCCGATTCTTTTGGGTGGTGCAGCTCTTACACGTGCTTTTATAGATGATTTTTGCCGACCTGCCTATGACGGCCCTATTTTTTACTGCAAAGATGCTTTTGACGGTGTCACCGCCATGAGCCGCATAGAAGCCGGTAATTTTGATACAAATCTGCATCCTGATGCGCCTGAAATAGAACGAAAAGAAGTCAAAGAGGTTATTATCCCGCCGTTGTCTGAAATCAAAATGCCCTCACGGGATGTACCCGTACCGACACCGCCGTTTTGGGGCAGACGCGAAATTAAACTTACCTCACAGCAAATTGAAATGGCTTTTGAATGGATTAACCATAAAATACTTTTCAAATCCCGCTGGGGCTACTCCTCAAAAGGCATGACAAAAGAAGCCTACCAAAAACAGCTTGATGAAGTTGTATGGCCCGCCTATGAAAAACTCAAAAGGCGTTTTATCGAAGAAAAACTTTTTGATCCGACCATACTCTACGGCTACTGGCCGTGCAGAAGCGATGATACCTCCCTTTTGATTTTTGATGAAAGCGAGGGCTGGTTCAAAGAAGAAGATATCAACCGTGAACCGCTTGAACACATCATAGGACGTGCCGAAGAAGTTTTTACCTTTCCGCGTCAGAGAAAAAAACCACACCGCGCACTCAGTGACTTTTTTCATAACGACAGACATGATGTCATCGCACTTACCTGTGTGAGTGCCGGCAGTAAAATCAGTGATGCAGAACGTGAAATCTATGAAAGAGGCGACTATACGGAGTATTATCAGTTTCATGGACTCGGGGTTGAACTTGCCGAAGCCCTTGCGGAAATTGCCCATAAACAAATACGCCTTGACCTCAACATTGCAAAAGATGAAGGAAACACTCTCGCCGATGTACGCATGAACAGATATCAGGGAAGCCGTTACTCTTTTGGCTATGCCGCCTGCCCTGACTTGGAACTCAACCGTCCTTTGTTCAATCTTTTAAAACCCGAAGAGTTTGGAATTGAATTAAGTGAAACATTTCAAATACACCCCGAGCAGTCAACTTCGGCGCTTGTTGTATACCATCCTGAGGCTACCTATTACAATGTATAGCCAACAGGTGTTTTTATAAAGGGCACCTCTAAATCAAGAACTGATTTCTTCTGCTCTTTGCAACTCATCCAGATAATCCGACATGGGGTCATCGGGATCATTGTTTACAATGCCATACAGACCGACTGCATTCAAATGCTCTTTATCTGCAAATATTTTTGAAGCATTTTCCCAGTTAATATGTTCCCAAAAAGCATCAAGATATTTTGCTCTTTCGTTTTTATAATCAAGATAATAGGCATGTTCCCAGACATCACATGTAAGCAGAGGCGTTTCATGATGTGCTATGGGTGTCTGGGCATTGGAAGTATTCACAATTTTTAAATGTTCATGCTGATCCAGAACAAGCCATGTCCACCCTGAGCCGAAATTTGTAAGTGCTGCATTTAAAAATGCTTCTTTCAGTTTTTCCATACTGCCAAAAACATCTGTAATTTTTCTCAGCAGTGCATCCGATGGTACCGTTGCAGTCGGAGAAAGACAATTCCAATAAAAGTTATGATTAAATGTCTGTGCCGCATTGTTAAAAACAGCGCCGTCAGACTGAGTAATGATCTGCTCCAGACTCATCTGCTCATACTCTGTATCTTTGATCAGCTCATTGAGTTTTTTGACATAACCCGCATGATGTTTCTGGTGATGGTAAAAAAGCGTTTCTTGGGATAAAAAAGATTCAAGCGCATCTGGTGGAAAAGGCAAATCGGTCAGTTTATGTTGCATAACAAACTCCTTTTATATATAAAACCATTATACAACAAAATGAAAAATAATACTTTAACGGTCATATTTCGTTAAATGATTAAACTTAATCACCTGGTTTAACACTTTTGTATAGTCCTCTCCCATTTCAGAATACTTATCCAGACCCTGCGTTATTTTATAGGGATCATCATACTCTAAACGCAGTTGACGAAACTTGTTATATGCCTTTCCTGTTGCAATCATTTCAAAATAGGCACGTATAGCATCTTCTAGTGTATCAAATTTTCTTAGCCATATCGTTTGTGTACCACCCCTTTTTTTACCTGCGGCAATACGTTTTTCATTTGCATGAGAACTCCACATTCCAAAAACATTGTTTGCCTCTTTAAAAAATCTCGAAGTAGCCCATGAGCTTTCCATAGCAGCCTGGGCCAATGTAATGCTTACAGGATGCGGCTTCAAACGTGCCAACAAATCCTCATCACTTGTCGCCTTATATTTTTTTTTCAAGAACTCAATCTCTTCTCTGTTTTCTTTATGCGCGATATCTTTTGCAATTCGTTTATATCTTTGCATCAGTTCATTATGCACTTTACGAACAACAGGAGCCATCAACATCAAAAATCTCTTTTTTTTCTCTTTTACCGACAGCTGATGTGTAACTGTTCTCTTCTTACTCTTTTTGATGACAAGACGCTCATCACTCAAGACAAATAGATATGGGCTTATTATACACAACATAAAAAAAAATTTTATCACTTCTCTTTTTTTCCAAAATATTCATAGTCCATATATTTTATCCGATTTTTAACTTCAAAGTATCTGGCAAAAAATTTTATTATGGCAAATATACTGACAATTGCTATAATCAACACTGTAATATTTATAGATACTCCCATGGTAACTGCCAACAGATAAAAGAAATAGCTTGCAAAGAAAAATGCTGTTATCTGCAAAAATAAAAAAAAGATCGGTAATATTTTTGATTTTTTTCTTCTGTCATGCATATTTCTTTTCTCCTCTTCATTTTAAGCACACTACATGTAATACCAATCCCAACCATTGTAACTGAATGCAAATAAAAGATATATAAATATCTTTTACTAACCTACCTTTTTCTGTATGAAAGAGCCTCAAGCATATGTTCTTTTTCAATCAAAACTGATTGAGACAAATCTGCTATTGTCCGAGCAACTTTTTGAATTTTTTTTATACTTCTAAATGACAAGGCAAACCTTTCTATGGCAGTCTGAAGTATTGTATTGGATGCATTGTCCATCTTGCAAAATCTCTCCAGATCCTTATCTGAAAGATGCGCATTAAACTCTTTTTGCCCACGTTTTTGGCAAAATATATGTGCTTCAATAACCGTTTTGTGCATTTCTTTTGATGAAAAGCTTGGACGATCATTTGCATTTACATTTTGCATGACCACATTTAAATCTATTCTGTCCAAAAATGGTTCAGAGAGACGGTTTTTGTATTTTTGAATTTCCAGATCACTGCACCTGCACTCTTTGTGTGAATCTAATAAATTTCCGCATGGACAAGGATTCATGGCGCCTACAAACAAAAATCTGGCAGGATATTCCACTTTAGAATTCACTCTTGAAATTCTTATTTTTGCATCCTGCATTGGCTCTCTGAGTGATTCCAAAACGGCTTTTGAAAAATGCGGTAATTCATCAAAAAACAGTATACCGTTGTTTGCAAGCCCTACCTCTCCAATCTTAGCCTTATGACTGCCCCCGCCAAAAATACTTGCCGGTGTAGAACTGTGATGTGGATTTTTTAGTGTTCTGTGAGGTTTGAATTGTGGTTCATACCCCTCCAAAACTTCAAGCTTGGCAACATCCAGGATTTCACTCTCTGTCATGGGCGGAAGAATATAACGGAGTCTGTTTGCAATCATACTCTTCCCGCACCCGGGACTGCCTTCAAAAATAATATTATGAAACCCTGCCGCGGCTATTAAAGCCGCTCTTTTGGCAATTTCCTGTCCTTTGACATCTATAAAATCTTCTGTATACTCTTTTGTATAATAAAATCTTTGTGCCTCTAACTGATAATACGGATAGCCAATTTCACTTTGTTCTATATTTGGCGTTGCATTCTCCTGATTTTTCAAAAGACTGACAGCCTCATTGACACTTTTGACTCCGTAAAATGAAACATTTGGAATTTTTGACAGCTTTTGCAGTGATTCATACGGTACAACAGCTTGCGATATAAGCCCCTGATTTGCCAAAGAAAGAATTAAAGGATAGAGCTGAATATTTTCTTTTACCTTTCCGTCGAGCCCCAGTTCACCAAAAACGAACCAGCCGTTCAAGTCCGCATCACTCTCATTCAAAAGTATAAGCAGAGCCATACTCAAATCGAACTGTGAACCCGATTTTGCAAGTTCAGACGGAGCCAGAAGAAAAGTAATTCTCTTGGGAGGAAAAGAAAAATCATTGCTCAGGAGTGCAGATTTTACCCGCTCTTTTGATTCAGTAATAGCAGTAGATGCCATCCCTACTATAGAAAACGACGGCAGCCCTTTCGTCAAGGTTGATTCCACATCAACGACTTTGGCATCTATTCCCTCATATGTTGCACAGCGAACTTTTTTCATTGAATCAACCTTCTTCTAGTTGTTTCTATCTTAGCTGAATACTTTACATGTAAGGAATAATATGACAAATTGTCATTTTATTTGCTGTTTTTTCTCTCTTTTTGCATTTTTTTATACTCTTTTTCAAACTTCTTTCGTCTTGCATAGGAGAGTTTGTCTATAAATAAAATACCTTCAAGGTGATCCATCTCATGCTGAATGGCTATAGCCAAAAGCCCATTTGCTTCGAGTGTTTTTGTGTTCCCGTATCTGTCTTGATAATTTATAATAATATTTTCATATCGTTTAATATCTTCATAAAACTGGGGAACACTCAAGCAACCCTCTTGATAGGTTGTTTCTCCACTTTTATGCGTCATAACCGGATTGATGATTTCAAGGAGGTTTTCAGGGGGCTGTTCACCCTCTTCATCAGGAATATTTAAAATAAGAGCTCGAATCGGATGTCCTACCTGAATCGCCGCAAGACCTATACCGTTTGTGCTTATCATCAAAGGGTTCATGGCATCAAGCAATTCATGTAAAGAATCATCAAAATCTTTGACTTCGCAAGATTTTTCTCTTAGTCTTTTATCCGGGTATTCTACTATAGTTAATTTCATCTCTTAAAAATTTTCCTGCTTTTTATGATCTTAATGAGACAGCATAATCACTGTTTTTATCTTCATACGCTTTTTGGATACCGTCCATTGCACTTACTACAATCTCTTCAACAGAATTTTCAGGATTTACATCTGTCACACCGATAGAAATTTTTAGATGGATTTCTCTGTCTGCTAAAAAGAAATTAGAGTTTGAAACCAAATCACTCAGTCGCTCACTTGCCTTTTGGGCACTCTCTATATCTGTATGCTTGAGCAGCATTGCAAAGACTCCGTTCCCGTAATGTGCCACAATGTCGCTGCGTCTTGAAGTTTTTAAAAGCAGTCTTGCAATTGTTCTGGTCATCAGTAAAATTGCCTTATCATTGTTGACACTTTTCTTGAGCTCACGAGAAAGTTCTATCATAATAAGGGAACTCTTATGATTAAACTCTTTAATAAGCCCAATTTCCTGCTCAATTTTTGTAAGCAGATAACGTTTGTTATAAACTCCGAATTGATTGTCAAATATTGTCTCATTCTCAACATTTTTAACAATTTTAGCTGTATCATCATAGATTGTTTTCATTTGAGAGCTTTGTGTTTTTAAAATAGAATTTAGCTTGGAAACATCCCCCTCTAAAATACCAATTATGTTCACAGCCTCTTTTTCGCTAGGTACATTATTGAGCTCTTTTTTTCTTTTTTCTAAAATTTTTATCATTAAAGACATATTTTTGTACAGGTTGGCAGTTACCGTAAGAATATGCTTGATGGAACTAAAACCCTGTTTAAGATTTTGTTCCAAAACAATAGTATTTTCATCATCATTGTTTTCTTCAAGTTCCAAAATAGAGTGTATCTGCTTGCGAAGGTTTTCGCTTTTATCTTCCAGAAGTCTGTCAAAATAGAGTGAAAAGTTATTGGGAGTAGGCGGTAAATTGTCTGCAATAAGTGCGTTTAAAACCTCTTTTGCATAAATTTCGATATCACTCGAAGAACTCTCAAGATCCAGTTTTTTTATGACAGTTGTCTTTGCATTAGAGTTTTTCTGTACTTTTGATTTTAATCCACCTGCCATATTTTCTCCCTACTCTTTGTCGTTTTTTACTAAAACTTCATCAATCATGCCATACTCTTTTGCTTCTGCAGCACTCATAAAGTTATCACGATCTGTATCTTGTTCAACTGTTTCAATGCTTTGCCCGGTATTTTTTGCCAATATTGCATTGAGCTCTTTTTTCATGCGAAGAATCTCTTCTGCCTGAATTGCGATATCAGTTGCCTGACCCTGTGCACCGCCTAAAGGCTGGTGTATCATAATTCTTGCATGAGGGAGTGCATAGCGTTTGCCTTTTTCACCGCTCGAGAGCAAGAATGCACCCATGGATGCAGCCTGTCCGATACAGATAGTGGCAACATGCGGACGAATATAGTTCATCGTATCAAAAATAGCCATTCCCGCAGTTACAACTCCGCCGGGAGAGTTAATATAAAAATAGATGTCTTTTTCAGGATCTTCTGCTTCAAGAAACAAAAACTGTGCAACTATAGTAGATGCCACAGCATCATTGACCTCTCCACTGAGCATAACAATTCTGTCTTTTAAAAGACGGGAAAAAATATCATAAGAACGCTCACCGCGTCCTGTTTTTTCCACTACATAAGGAATATAGCTCATGGCTTACGCTTCTGACTTTTCATTCAAGAGAGCAGTCAACACTTTGTCTTCCACCATTGACATCTGAATTGCCGGAAGATATCCTGCCTCTTTATAATGCTCATAAGCCTTTTGAGGATCTTGACCCATTTGCATTGCTTCATAGTAAATAGTCTGCATAACTTCCTGCTCTTCTACTTTTATACCCATTTCCTGCGCCAATGCGTCTATAATAAATGTCGCTTTGACACTTTTTACTGCATCATCGCGAAAACTTTCACGAAGCTCGTTGAGTTTTTCAGGGTTTTCACGCAGTTCTTTAATTTCATCTTCACTCATCTGCGATGCTTTTTTGTTGACAGCCATATCAATTTCCTGATCAACAACAAATTCAGGTAAATCAAAATCAATTTTTTCTACTAAAGTCTCAAGCAGCTTTGGTTTTAGTTCGTCATTATAAAGTTTTGCAAGTTTTTCCTGCTCAAGTGCTTTTTTTACTTCTTCTTTTAATTTTTCTAAAGTTGCATCTTCTTCACCGGGAAGCAGTTTTTTTGCAAGCTCATCATCTATAACAACCTCATCTTTTACTTTAACACCGTTTACTTTTACTTTAAATTCGGCATCTTTTCCTGCAAGTGTGTCTGAACCGTAGTTTTCAGGAAAAGTCACATTGATTGTAACTTCTTCATCTCTTTTTACGCCAATCAACTGATCTTCAAATCCCGGGATAAACTGTCCAGAACCGAGTTTAAGCTCAAAATTCTCTGCAGCACCGCCTTCAAAAGCTTTTCCGTCTATAAAACCTTCAAAGTCAATAACAGCAGTATCACCCTCTTTCATTTTACGATTACGCTTGATGTCAACCAAAGGCGCCTGATTTTCAGCGATTTCTTTAATTCTCTCTTCAACCTCTTCATCTGTCACTTCAGGTTTTTCAAAATCAGGAACAAAAGATTTTACATTCTCCAAATTTATTTCAGGACGCATAGCTACTTTTACGGCTACCTCAATTTTATCATCACTTTTTTCAAATTTAGAGATAGTCGGCTCACCAATCAAAGATACACTGTCAATGTTTAACTCTGTCAAGCCTTTTGCAAGCACTTCACGAAGCGCTTCCGCCTCAGCATCTTCAACAAGTTTTTCACCGTATTGCTTTTTGATAATAGCAACAGGAACTTTCCCTTTACGGAAACCTTGAACATTCGCAGTTTTAGAGAGTTGTTTCGCAATTTTTTCTATCTTTTCATTCAGCTCATCTCTTGAGATTGTTGCTTCAATTTGAGCATTTGCACCATTAATTTTGTTTGCTTTGATTTCCATCAATTTCCTTTTATCTGTATTATATACACCATTATTTTGGACAATCATACCAAAAATGTGCTTTTTTTGCGATTAATTTTTGCATAAATTCGGTTTGAAATTTAAAATAAGCAGCCATAAAACGGCAAAATCTATCATCACATCTGCAAAATTGAAAACAGCAAAGTTAAATCCGCAGTGCCAATAGACCATATCTACAACACCCTCATGAACAAACCTGTCATAAATATTGGAAAACGCCCCTCCAAGAAGTAGTCCTACGGGTAAAGCGTAACATAGCTTTTTGAGGTATAGTACATATACCAAAACACCACTTACAAGCAAAAGCTGAATATACTTTAAATACTCGTTCAAAAATGCAAACATTGAAAATGCAACACCCTTGTTGTAAACAAGTATCAGATCTATACACTCTGTATAGTAACGAAAGCCCTCAACAAAGAGACTTTTAATATTTTGATCGATGATAAATACACCTGCGAGACTAAAGAGCAATATTGCTGAGAGGCGTAACATTTTATTACTGTTATTCATTGAGCGCTTTTTTAAAAAATTCTACTATTTCATTCATTTTTTCATTCATGATATCAGCCTCTTTACACTCCAAAAGAACCCGCAGTTTATTTTCTGTCCCTGAGTAGCGAATCAAATGCCGTATTCCTTTCTCCTCCAAAGCGTGCAATTTTTCATCCAGAGAAGCAATCTCATTCAAAGGTTTTTTTCTCTTTACATGTAAATTCACAAGTTTTTGCGGATATAAAGGAAATGGCCGTAAAAGCTCTGAAGCTTTTTTCTTTTTATCAATCAATAAAGCAAGCACCTGAAGTGTAGCTACAAGTCCGTCTCCTGTTTTTGCGAAATCACTAAATATAATATGTCCGCTTTGTTCCCCGCCGAAGTTTATTCCCTGCTTTTTCATAATTTCCAAAACATGCTTATCTCCGACATCTGATCGAAAAAGTTTCAAACCATTTTCTGATATGTAATCTTCAAGCCCCTGATTACTCATAACAGTAGTTACTATTCCTCCGCCTTTTAGCTTGTTTTGCTCATGTAGATACACTCCAAGTGCACCCAGAAGATGGTCACCATCTACTACTTCTCCTGTTTCGTCTACAACAACAAGCCTGTCAGCATCACCATCAAGCGCTATCCCTAAATCTGCCCTATACCTAACAACACTCTTGCGTAAATCTTTCGTATGCAAAGCACCACAGTCTTCGTTAATGTTGAAACCGTTTGGTTTGTCATGCAGTACAATCACTTCAGCACCAAGTTCTTCCAAAACAGTCGGACCTACTTTATAAGCCGCACCGTTTGCTGTATCTAAAACAATACGCATACCTTGAAGTGTCATATGCACAGGAAAAGAGTTCTTCAGCTGTACTATATAGCGTCCTATGACATCATCAATACGCTTTGCCTTGCCTATTGCTTTTCCCGTGACTTGTGACTTGTTTATAAGCTTTTCGTTAAAATAGATGTTTTCTATCTCTTTTTCTGTCTCACATGAAAATTTATCTCCGCGTGCGTTAAAAAACTTAATCCCGTTGTCTTCAAAAGAGTTGTGTGAAGCCGAAATCATTATACCGGCATCACAGCGCATATTTTCTGTAATGTATGCTATGGCCGGTGTAGGCATAGGACCAACCTGGATGACATCATACCCAATAGCCGTCAATCCACTCACAATAGCATTCTCTATCATGTAGCCGCTTCTGCGTGTATCTTTTCCTACAAGTATTTTATTCGTCACTGCCGATGATTTCAAATAAATCCCCGCAGCCATAGCTACTTTCATAGCAACCGAAGCGCTTAAAAAAGAACCTGCCTCACCTCTTACACCGTCTGTGCCAAATAGTTTCATATAGTGTATTTCCCCACTTTCTCATAAAGTATTATAATTTCAGGGCTGTAGTTTACATAAAGAGATGTACATAAAGAGATGAAGGAAGAGACTCAGACCAACGGAAGGATTTGCTCTCTTCTTTTAGCCCTTTATGTAAACGGTAACCAAGACTTTGTGCATTTTACCACCCTTTAACTTAATTTTAATTATTTTTAAGGTAATATTTCGCACTTAAATTCCAAAAAGGACTCATTAAATGGCAAATCACAAGTCATCAATTAAGAGAATTCGCCAGACACTCGTTCGTACTGAACGTAATCGTTTCTATAGAACTCGTCTTAAAAACATTGTAAAAGCAGTTAGTTCAGCAGTTGAAGCTGGTAACAAAGAAGAAGCACAGGCAGCATTTAAAGTTGCAAACCAGCAAATTCACAAATTTGTAAGCAAAGGTATCTTAAAAAAAGAGACTGCTGCAAGAAAAGTAAGCCGTCTACACAAATCTGTAAACGCAATATAAGGCTAGCAACAAATGTTAGCAGATAAACTTACACCGTTTATCAACCGCTATAACGAACTTAGCGAATTGCTAAGTTCACCTGACATCACTTCTGACATCAAACGAATGACAGAACTCTCCAAAGAACAGTCTTCCCTTTTACCGATCGTTGAAAAAACAAAAGAGTACAGAGCACTTTTAGAAGAAATCAGTGACTCAAAAGAGATGCTCTCAGACCCGGAAATGGGTGATATGGCAAAAGAAGAACTTAAAGAGCTTGAACCTCAGGTATCCGTTTTGGAAGAAGAGATAAAAATGCTCCTTCTTCCAAAAGACCCGAATGATGACAGAAACATCATTGTAGAGCTTCGTGCCGGTGCCGGTGGAGATGAAGCGGCAATCTTTGTCGGAGACCTGTTTGATGCCTATACGCGCTATGCAGATTTAAAAGGCTGGAAAATAGAGCTGATGAGTACTTCTCCTTCAGATGCAGGCGGATACAAAGAGGTTATAGCCCTTATAAAAGGGGAACAGGTTTACAGCAGGTTGAAATACGAAGGCGGTACACACAGAGTGCAACGCGTGCCTCAGACAGAAAGTCAGGGTCGTGTGCATACTTCGGCTATTACCGTTGCAGTTATGCCTGAGGTTGATGATGTCGAAATTGAGATTAACGAGAATGATTTAAAAATTGATGTGATGCGTTCATCGGGTTGTGGAGGACAGTCTGTCAACACTACCGACTCCGCTGTTCGCATTACACACCTGCCGACAGGTCTGGTTGTCACCAATCAGGATCAGAAGTCACAGCATAAAAACAGAGAAAAAGCGATGAAAGTCCTAAAAGCAAGACTTTATGACCTTGAAATGCAAGAAGCTCAAGCCGAAGATGCCGCACAACGTGCCGCACAGGTAGGTACCGGCGACAGAAGCGGAAGAATCAGAACCTATAACTATCCGCAAAACCGTATCAGTGACCATAGAATCAATCTGACACTCTACAGGTTAAATGAAATTATGAGCGGCGGACTGCTCGATGAAATTATCGAACCACTCATAGCAGACCATCAGGCAAAAATCGTAGAAGCAGCAGGACTGTAAAAAGTCTTTTAGGCTTTAAAGCAAATCAGCCCAGACTGAAGTCTGGGTTCCGAGTGACTTTGTAAGCTTACATGTAACGCTTTTCCTGCTCTGTGGCTTTTTTGGAACTCGTACTTCAGGCGGGCTATGAAATGGCCGATTGTTTCCTTCATTACATGTAAGCTAAACTTCCCATTCTGTTTCAAAAGTTTTTTTCACACGCCCTTTAAAAGTGATAGTTTTATCATTTACACCCAGATAAAGGGTATCACCACTTGTCGGATAAACTTCAATATTGTTTTTCACAGCACCCTCTTTGTAGGCTCTGTAAAAGCAGGCAGCCATTCCTGTCCCACAGGCCAATGTCTCGTCTTCCACACCACGCTCATATGTACGGACTCTCAAATTGCCGTTTTGAACATACATAATATTTACATTTGCATTATAAACATAGCGAAGTTCACGTGCTTCTTCTGTGTCAAAATCTTCTATAGAGTCGGTATATCGTACCAAATGCGGCACACCTGTATTTATCAACCACCAGGAGTGTCCGCCAAATTCTATGTCGGTTTCAAGAATCTCAGGAGCTGTCAGTTCACTTGTCACCATAGCACTTTTGGAAGTATTTTCTTCGACCTCTGCGCCAATAACACCGGCTCCTGTCATAAACTGCATTTTTGCAGGGGCAAGATTATGATTGTATGCATAATGTGCACATGCCCGGCTGCCATTTCCGCACATATCAGCATGACTTCCGTCAGAATTATAAAATTCCCACTCAAAATCATACTTTTCATGAGGCACGATGACTATCAGTCCGTCTGCTCCGATGCCCTCTTGACGATGGCATAAAGCTTTTGCAAGCTCGTTACGCTCTTGTTTTTTGTCATTATGAAATATTACAAAATCATTTCCGTTCGCACTGTATTTGCTTATTTTCATTTTTTGTATATCTCCTTTATCTTTTCTACAAATTGCTCTACCTCATTTTGCAGATGTTTGAGATTTTTTGAGTTGTCTATAATCCAGGTCGCTTTCTCTTTTTTCTTATCAATCGGCATTTGTGAAGCAATTCGCTTCAAAGACTCCTCTTTTGAGTAGCCGTTACGTTTCATAAAACGCTCAAGTTGAATATCTTCAGGAGTATATACTACAACGCTTTCTTTTATAGCATAATTGGAGTTTTCAAAAAAAAGTGGAATATCTATAAGGTAGGGGAATTGAAATTTATCCTGCTTTTCACTGCGCTTTTTTATTTCAGCCTGTATTTTAGGATGCAGATACGCTTCAAGTGTTTTTTTCGCTGCAGGATGAGAAAAAATATAACTTCCTAACTTTGTTCTGTCTACTTTTGTACCGTTTACATACTCACTTCCAAAAGTTTCTCTCACCCATTCTACAGAGTCATCGAGAATTTCATGCGAAATAGTATCTGCATCAATAACCCGCATTCCGTTGAGTGCCAAAAGCGAGGCTACCGTACTTTTCCCCGTAGCAATACCCCCTGTCAGCGCAATAGCATACTCATAAGCCATTAGTTTTTAATAATGCCCAAATACTCTTTTCGAATATTATTTCCCGTAGCAAAAGCAGCAGGGTGAATATCGCAGTTGTAATACTCTAAACCGTCAAGCAGGTCTGATCTTTGCAAAATGATATCTGCTGTGGGATGATACTCTTTTGATGCTAAAAGAGCAGTTTTGCCATTGCCCAGGTTGTATGGCATGATGATTTTTGCGTACTTTCCTAAAATCTGCATGATTTTTTTGTTTTCTGCAACATCATCCAAAGACGGATGCAGCGTTACCAAAAGACCTTCTTCGTTCAATACACGGTTAAAATGAGCCAGTACAGCAGCATCAGTATCAAGCTCTGAAATCACTACATCATACTTGTCATCAGCTACTTCACGAAGCAGATTAATATCTGCCGAGATTACATCACAGTTAATATCATCATATTTATACTTTTGTATCTCTTGCACAAAAGCTGCCGAGTTTGAACTGATGATCAAAACATTGTTTGGTTCTTTATGTGTACACAATGGTACATGTACCATCATTTCGTTATATATAAAATCTTTCATTCTTAAATTCCTGTTGTGGGTCCTGCCCGTAGATTAATTAAAAGCGATTTTAGCATATTTGGATTAATTTTACTTAATATCGCTATAATTACATAATATTTATAAAAACTTAAAGGTATAAAATGGATTATAACAAAATTAGAAAGTTTTGCAGGGTGTTTCGCATTGCACTTGGTCTTGCTCTCATTCTTACAGGCTTAATCACAGGCATAGTATGGTTCTATCTTGGAGTTATTCCTCTCATTGCGGGCTTGACTAACTTCTGTCCACTTTGTATCATTTCAAAAAAATGTGATTTACCACAAGATTCGGAGTCAAAATAATGAGTCAAATTTCGTATAAAGACGCAGGTGTAGATATAGACGCAGGCAATAGTTTTGTTGAAAACATCAAACCACTCGTAAAGAGTACAAAAGTAGCGGGTGTACTTGGCGGTATTGGTTCTTTTGCCGGTGCATTTGAATTACCCAAAGGTTTTCAAGAACCCGTCATGCTCGCAGCCACAGACGGAGTCGGTACCAAGCTCAAACTTGCCATAGACAGCGGTATACACAATACCGTAGGCATCGACCTTGTTGCCATGTGTGTCAATGATCTAATCTGTAACTTTGGGACACCGAGTTTCTTTTTAGATTACTATGCAACGGGAAAACTTGATGTCACTGTTGCGACAAACGTAGTTGCAGGCATAGCAGAAGGATGTAAACGCAGTGAATGTGCCCTTATAGGCGGAGAAACGGCAGAAATGCCGGGTATGTACTCTGAGGACGATTATGACTTGGCCGGCTTTGCCGTAGGTGTTGCAGAAAAATCTGAAATGGACAGAGTGAGCCTTGTTCGTGCCGGTCATAAACTTATAGCGTTGCCAAGTTCAGGTTTGCACTCAAATGGTTTTTCACTTGCAAGAAAAGTGCTCTTTGAAAAAATGAAACTCAACTTTGATGACGACTTCAATGGCAAGCCGCTGATAGAAATTCTCTTGGAACCGACAAATATTTATGTAAAAATATTCAAAGCACTCAAAAATGAGATAGTAGCAATGGCACACATCACAGGTGGAGGTATCGTAGAAAACCTGCCTCGTGTATTGCCTGAAAATTTAATGGCGGAAGTACAACGCGATGCCATCAAAGTGTTGCCGATATTTGAACTGATGAGTGAGCATATAGCGAGAGATGAAATGTTCAGAGCATTCAACATGGGTGTAGGCATGATACTTGTCGTTGAAGAAACAAATGTGGAAAAAGTACTCAATACTGCACAAGACTCCTACCTCATAGGAGAAATAAAAGAAGGCAAACGCGAAGCCAAGTTAGTATAGCTTTTTTCACTTTTCAAACCAGTATACTTTCCTCGGAATCGGCACTTCAGTGCCGACTCATGCAACTTTTCTGCCACTTTCAGCCCGCACTGAAGTACGGGTTCCAAAAAACCGTTATACTGACCCCAAACATTCCTCGGAATCGGTACTTCAGTGCCGACTGATGTAACTTTTTTGTAACTTCCAGCTCGTACTGAAGTACAAATTCTGAGAAGCCGTTGAGTTTAATAAAAACTAACATTTTATATTGGTTACTAATATAAAAAAATAAGATTAAAAAAATCAAATAGAATAACACTTTTAACAAAGTGTCAAAATTGAAGAGAGAATGCCGCCAACAGGCGACATTGTCAAGAAAGAAGAATTACTTTAATAAACTACTTAAAAAGCATAAGTTAACTGTACAGTTAAAGCAGTTTGAGAATGCTTAACAGTTGTTTTAACATCTTGACCTGTAGGAGTCGGCATAGTTTGCAAAGTAGTTTCTGTTTCAGGCGCATAAGTATATGCCACATCTATTGATGTAGTATCACTTACAACATATGAACCGCCGACACCAATATGTGATTCTGTTGTTGCAGGGAAACCAAGAAGATTAAATGTATTAAGTGCATTTCCACCAAGATATGGATAAATATTTGGTCCGCCAGCTGCAGCACCTGCTTGTGCAACTGTCATAGAACCTGCATCTTTTATAGGATTACTTGCATAATTATATCCTAAACGTACTGCCCATCCTTTAGTAGCATACTCATAACCAACAGCAATCACATTTTGATCATCCCATCCAAAATCTTCATACCCAGATGCAGTTGACCATTTAATTTGCTTGTAATCAAGGGCAATAGTATGTTCACCCATCGCATAACTTACACCTACTCCCATTTCTGCTGGAGTTGAAAGCTTATCTTTCATAGCGGCTGGAAAAATTCCAAAATCAACAAATGGTTGTGTAGCTGAACTCAATTGACCTTTATAGTCCATCTCAATTTCTGCTTTATATACAGCACCGATTGTTAAGCCTTCCATTTGATATGAAAGTCCTAATGTATAACCAAAAGCTAAATCTTGAGCAACACCTTCTCCAACTGTTTCAGCGCCAACTGGTCCAACAGGATTACCTTGTTGATCATATTGAACATGTCCAAGATCAGTCTTGTAATTAATATCCAATGCCCCATATTGTAGTATTGGTGCTATTGCTACTGTAAAACCGGCTGTAGTATATGCTAAAGGTACACCAAACTGCATAATCTGAAGATTTGTAACCATATTCATAGTACCAGGATTTGTTGAATCTCTATAATCAACACCCATTCCGGCAGTTCCCCACATACCAATACCCCAGTAAAAGTTATCATTTACTTTCGTTGCTAAAGAGACCTCAGGAATCATATTCATATTAGCATCGCTCTCTGCCCAATTTGTACCATTACTGCCACCATCAGTTTTAACATTAGGCATAAAAAGTGTACCACCAAAACTAATTTCATGGTCTTTTTTAATACCTGTTATCATTGCTGGATTTGAAAGTGCACTCTCAGCACCATGACTAATACCAATTGATGTTCCAGCCATACCACGAGATTTTGCACCCATGCCGATTAGTGTTGAACCGTTTGTTGCAAATGCAGAAGTTGCACCTAAAGCTAATGCAGCTACTACTGCTAATTTAATTGTTTTTTTCATTTTCTCTCCTTAAGAGTTATGTCAAATTTTTGAGATAGCCAAAGCCATTTCGACTGAGAGTATTATATGAGATAAGAAATTAATTGTATCTTAAGCAAGAAAGCCAATATATAATAAAAACTTATAGCTATAATCATTTGAATATTTTTTATAACCAAAAAATGATAATAACATAACAAAAAGTTATAAAAATGAATAAAACAAAGAAGATATCAACTATATTAATAGTAAACATTACTATATAGTAAAAAAGAAAGAAAAATGTATATGTGATAAAAAAATAACAATGTGCATATTTGTAACATTTTTATCACACATTGAAATATATAAGTATTGTACAAAAGAAATGTAAAAATAAAGTAAATAGAAATATACCGAAGAAAAATTTTATAAATTGATTAAAAAGTTGATAGTTTTTGAAGTAAAAATCTGATCAACTAGGCAGCGACCTACATTCCCACAAGTGAAACCTGCAGTATTATCAGCGATGAGAGGCTTAGCTTCTGGGTTCGGAATGGAGCCAGGCGTTTCCCTCTCTCTATAGCCACCTAGACAAGATCAGATATAAGGACATTCTAAGATGTACTTATATCTGATCTCATAAGGATCAGTTGAGTGAGTAATGAATAAAATTCATTAAGTTAAAATTGTTAAAGTCAACACTAGCCGGCACTAAAGTACCGGTTCCAAGTATAGAAAAATACTAAGGAACCCAGACTTCAGTCTGGGCTAAACTAAATAACTTCTGCGGCTAAACCGCGACACCACCGTGCTTAAAAGCTAAGTGTGGTGCCTAACAAATCTTTCTCTTATCAGTATCTATACACTAAATAAGGTAGTGAAGCAATTGTGTTCATTTAAGAACTTGTAAAAAGACAAACGTACTATTAGTACTGGTCAGCTAAACACATTGCTGTGCGTACACATCCAGCCTATCAAGCTTGTAGTCTTCAAGCGTACTTCAGGGAACGTTCATCTTGGAGTTGGCTTCCCGCTTAGATGCTTTCAGCGGTTATCTCATCCGTGCGTAGCTACCCAGCTATGCCCTTGGCAGGACAACTGGTGCACCAGTGGCACGTCCAACCCGGTCCTCTCGTACTAGGGTCAGCTCTCCTCAACGTTCCTACGCCCACGGAAGATAGGGACCGAACTGTCTCACGACGTTCTGAACCCAGCTCGCGTACCGCTTTAAATGGCGAACAGCCATACCCTTGGGACCTGCTCCAGCCCCAGGATGCGATGAGCCGACATCGAGGTGCCAAACCTCCCCGTCGATGTGAGCTCTTGGGGGAGATCAGCCTGTTATCCCCGGCGTACCTTTTATCCTTTGAGCGATGGCCCTTCCACACAGAACCACCGGATCACTATGACCGTCTTTCGACTCTGCTCGACTTGTATGTCTCACAGTCAGTCCGGCTTATGCCATTATACTCTACGAAGGATTTCCAACCCTTCTGAGCCGAACTTTGTAAGCCTCCGTTACTTTTTAGGAGGCGACCGCCCCAGTCAAACTACCCACCAGACATTGTCCTCGCACGGGATAACCGTACGGAGTTAGCTATCAGAATATTCAAGGGTGGTATCTCAAGGTTGCCTCCCCTGGAACTGGCGTCCCAGGTTCAACGGCTCCCACCTATCCTGCACATGAATATCCCAATAGCAGTGTCAAGCTATAGTAAAGGTGCACGGGGTCTTTCCGTCTTTCCGCGGGTAGGAGGAATTTTCACCTCCACTACAATTTCACTGGATCCCTTGTTGAGACAGCTCCCATCTCGTTACGCCATTCATGCAGGTCGGTATTTAACCGACAAGGAATTTCGCTACCTTAGGACCGTTATAGTTACGGCCGCCGTTTACTCGGGCTTCAATTCATGCCTTCGCTTGCGCTAAGCAATCCTTTTAACCTTCGAGCACCGGGCAGGCGTCACACCCTATACATCCACTTACGTGTTAGCAGAGTGCTGTGTTTTTGGTAAACAGTCGGGAGGGACTCTTTGCTGCGACCTATAAGTGCTTTGAGAAGCAAGTTCTCTAACACTACAGGCACACCTTATACCGAAGATACGGTGCTAGTTTGCAGAGTTCCTTAACAAGGGTTCATCCACGCGCCTTAGAATACTCATCTCACCCACCTGTGTCGGTTTACGGTACGGGCAACATTACATCTCGTTTAGAGGCTTTTCTCGGCACGACAGTATCAAGGGTTCTGGTCGCTCTCCGAAAAGATTGACCAGCCTGTCAGATCTCGGTCGAATGACGTGCGGATTTGCCTACACGTCGACCTACGTCCTTCGAGCCACTATTCCATCAGTGACCCCCTTTAACTCTATGCGTCCCCCCATCACTCAAACGATGTAATGTCGGTATCGGAATATTAACCGATTTGCCATCGTCTACCCCTTTCGGACTCGACTTAGGTCCCGACTAACCCTACGATGACGAGCATCGCGTAGGAAACCTTGGGTTTACGGCGAAGAAGATTCTCACTTCTTTTCTCGCTACTCATGCCTGCATGCTCACTTCCATCCGCTCCAGTACTCCTTACCGGTATACCTTCAGCGCTGAATGGAACGCTCTCCTACCACTTACAGTAAACTGTAAATCTAAAGCTTCGGTGTTTATCTTAGCCCCGTTATATTTTCGGCGCAGAATCGCTAGACCAGTGAGCTGTTACGCTTTCTTTAAAGGATGGCTGCTTCTAAGCCAACCTCCTGGTTGTCACAGCAACTCCACATCCTTTTCCACTTAGATAAAACTTTGGGACCTTAGCTGTTAGTCTGGGTTGTTCCCCTCTCGACATAGGATTTTATCACCCTACGCCTGACTCCCGAGGTTACACGTATAGTATTCGGAGTTTGATAGGGTTTGGTACCGCGGTAAGCAGCCCTAGCCCTGTCAGTGCTCTACCCCTATACGCTAATGCTCGAGGCTATACCTAAATATATTTCGGAGAGAACCAGCTATCACTGAGTTTGATTGGCCTTTCACCCCTATCCACAAGTCATCCCAAGAATTTTCAACTTCTACGGGTTCGGTCCTCCACTGGCTCTTACACCAGCTTCAACCTGCTCATGGATAGATCACTCAGTTTCGGGTCTGCAGCATCTGACTATGTCGCCCTATTAAGACTCGCTTTCGCTACGGCTTCTCGTTCGATTAACCTTGCCAGATACCACAACTCGCAGGCTCATTATGCAAAAGGCAGTCCGTCACACTTATTTAATAGTGCTCCGAATGATTGTAAGCCATAGGTTTCAGGTTCTATTTCACTCCGCTCACCGCGGTCCTTTTCACCTTTCCCTCACGGTACTTGTTCGCTATCGGTCTAGTAGTAGTATTTAGGGTTGGAGGGTGGTCCCCCCATATTCAGTCAAGATAACACGTGTCCCGACCTACTCGTTCCATACCTTAGTTCCACACAAATGTTTTCGCTTACGGGAGTATCACCCTCTATGCTCATCCTTTCCAGAATGTTCTGCTAACAAATGTGCTAAATGTATGCGCCCTATTCCAATTTCGCTCGCCGCTACTCTCGGAATCTCGTTTGATTTCTCTTCCTCTAGGTACTGAGATGTTTCACTTCCCTAGGTTCGCCCCACCCGAAAGTGGTAACGTGATTCGCACCACGTTGGGTCGCCCCATTCAGAAATTCCCGGATCAAAGCTTCTTGGCAGCTCCCCGAGACTTTTCGCAGCCTAGTACGTCTTTCATCGCCTCTACTAGCCAAGGCATCCACCTATGGCCCTTAATATCTTTTTATTCTATGTTGCGTTCACTACCTTATTTAATGTACTAATACACTAGACAAGATGAATGATCTGTTATTGTAGTTATTTAGTTTATAATAAATCTCTTTATTATAGTTGTTGACTTTAACAATTGTAATTTAATGATCGTTTGGTTTTTAAACCAAATATAAATCCTTATGTGTTTAAGAACTTATATTTAATTTAGAAACTTGTTTTTGAGATGAGTTGTGCTTAAAAAAGAAGCGAAGCATACTTTAGTATGTGAGTTTCTTTTTTAAGTGCAAATCACTCAAAAATGGTGGGCCTACCAGGACTTGAACCTGGGACCTCACCCTTATCAGGGGTGCACTCTAACCAGCTGAGCTATAGGCCCTTTCTGGTGCTTTTGACTTTATTCTGCGTCAGAACCTTTACTTCAGTTGTCACGTACATTTGTACGCTCCGCCTTCAGCAAAGAACCTTTCTTGACTAAAGCTAAAATCCCTCAGAAAGCAAAGCCCTCTCAAGGTTACACCTTTGACATAATCGTAATTCAAACGAACACAGATCACTGAAAACTAAGCAAGTAAGAGAGAAAAACTAATAAACTATCTCTGTGAGATTTTCTTTGTATGTCAATTCAAATGAATGATTGACTTTACTCTAGAAAGGAGGTGATCCAACCGCAGGTTCTCCTACGGTTACCTTGTTACGACTTCACCCCAGTCGCTAATTCCACCGTAAGCGGTAGCGCCCCGAAGGTTCGCTTCCCGATTTCGGGTGAAATCAACTCCCATGGTGTGACGGGCGGTGAGTACAAGACCCGGGAACGTATTCACCGTAGCATTGCTGATCTACGATTACTAGTGATTCCAGCTTCATGGAGTCGAGTTGCAGACTCCAATCCGAACTGAGAGACGCTTTAAGTGATTAGCTCCACCTCGCGGTATCGCAACACTCTGTACGCCCCATTGTAGCACGTGTGTAGCCCTAGCCATAAGGGCCATGATGACTTGACGTCGTCCTCACCTTCCTCCTCCTTACGAAGGCAGTCTCCTTAGAGTGCTCAGCTTAACCTGCTAGCAACTAAGGACGAGGGTTGCGCTCGTTGCGGGACTTAACCCAACATCTCACGACACGAGCTGACGACAGCCGTGCAGCACCTGTTTTCGAGCTCCCCGAAGGGCACCCCGCCATCTCTGGCAGGTTCTCTCAATGTCAAGGCTAGGTAAGGTTCTTCGCGTATCTTCGAATTAAACCACATGCTCCACCACTTGTGCGGGTCCCCGTCTATTCCTTTGAGTTTTAATCTTGCGACCGTACTCCCCAGGCGGTTCACTTAATCTGTTAAGTGCATCACCGCCCTGACTAGCAGAGCGACGACTAGTGAACATCGTTTAGGGCGTGGACTACCAGGGTATCTAATCCTGTTTGCTCCCCACGCTTTCACGCCTTAGCGTCAGTTATGTTCCAGGAGATCGCCTTCGCTTTCGGTATTCCTAGTGATATCTACGGATTTTACCCCTACACCACTAATTCCATCTCCCCCTCCCATACTCTAGGTCGGCAGTTTCAAATGCAGTTCTACAGTTAAGCTGTAGGATTTCACATCTGACTTGCCAACCCGCCTACGCGTCCTTTACGCCCAGTGATTCCGAATAACGCTTGCACCCTCCGTATTACCGCGGCTGCTGGCACGGAGTTAGCCGGTGCTTATTCATATGCTACCGTCATTTTCTTGACATATAAAAGGAGTTTACACACCGAAATGCGTCATCCTCCACGCGGCGTTGCTGCATCAGGGTTCCCCCCATTGTGCAATATTCCTCACTGCTGCCTCCCGTAGGAGTCTGGTCCGTGTCTCAGTACCAGTGTGGCGGATCATCCTCTCAAACCCGCTACCCGTCATTGCCTTGGTAGTCTCTTACACTACCAACAAGCTGATGGGATATAGACCGATCCCTTGGCGGAATCCATTTCCCGACTACTCTTATGAGCAGAAGGAGTATCCGGTATTAATCATCGTTTCCAATGGCTATCCCGGTCCAAGGGGCACATTATCTATATATTACTCACCCGTGCGCCACTCGTCAGCAGAGAAGCAAGCTTCTCTCTGTTACCGTTCGACTTGCATGTGTTAAGCACGCCGCCAGCGTTCATTCTGAGCCAGGATCAAACTCTCCATAATTGAAACGAGAAGGAACCAAGTTCCTTCTCTGCGTTAACACTGGGTTTCACTCAGCGTGAGGCTCAATGCACTGGTGCATTTTTGCTTTAGCTTTATGAAACCCACTATAACATTATAGAAAGATAAGTAAACTTATTACTGATCTTTTGCCCAAGATTATTAAATCATTGGCTTTGTTATTTTAAGTCTTAATAAAACTGCTTAAGGTCTTATTACTAGACTGTATAGTTATCTATTACTATTAAGGGAACCATTCAGGTAAACCTGTATGGATTTCAAAATAGAATAGACGGTTGTTGTTTATTAGTTATTTCTAAGTAATTTATCTCTTTAACTCTAAAGTTAAAAAGTCTCTTACTTGCTTAGTTTTCAATGATCTCAAACATATTCAGCGGCTTCAACTCGAAGTCTCTTTAGGCCTTTTAAACAAGGTCTCTCTGTTTGTGGATGGGAATTATAGGGGATTTCGACTTTAATGTCAATAGTATTTGAGAGAAATTTCAAATTTCTTTTGGGTCTGTTTCGTTTAGAATTAGTTTTGCTTATTTTAGCATAGCTTGTTCACTGATATATATTATAGTGTAAGCATTCTTCTTCTCTTATGTTGCCTTCCATTAACTTTTTATCTATAGAATTCACTAAAATAAAAAAATATCTTATGGATAGATATTGAAAAAGGAAAAAATTATGGGACTATATGATCGTGATTATGCAAGAGGTAATACTTATGCTTCGCAAGTAGAAAGTCGCAGTGAAGCGCAGATAGTCTCTTTTGTAAAAGAGACTTACAAGCTGTTTGCCGCGTCAATGCTTGCAGGAGCTGCCGGGGCTTATGTTGGTGTACCTTTGGCTGGCACTATTTCGGGTTTAATCTGGCCGCTTTTCTTTTTAGAAATTGGTCTTTTAATCGGGTTACAGTTTGTAAAAAACAAACCAGGTATCAATCTGCTTGTAATGTTTGCTTTTGTCTTTGTGACAGGACTTACAACAGCACCGTTATTGGCTTATACACTTGGAATGAACAGTGGTGGCGCAATAGTCGGTAATGCTTTTGCAATGACAGCGGTAGTATTTGGAGCAATGAGCTTTTTTGCTATAAAAAGTACAAAGGATTTTACAGGATACGGAAAGCCTTTAATGATTGCTCTGTTTGTAATTATCGGGTTTTCAATAATTAATATATTCCTTGGGAATCCGATGTTTCAAATTATTATTGCCGGAGCGGTAGTAATACTTTTCAGTATTCTGGTGATTTATGATACACAAAATATTATGAAAGGAGCGTACCAAACTCCTATTGACGGTGCAATTGCACTTTATTTAGATTTTTTAAACATCTTTATAGCACTCCTGCAGCTTTTTGGTATCTTTGGAAATGAAGAGTAACTCTCTCTCACCCGAACTTTTTCGGGTGATTGATGCCAACCTGAACCGCCTCAAAGAAGGCATACGTGTTGTTGAAGATATACTTCGATATAAAGACAATAACAAAGAACTCTCCTCCAAACTAAAATCACTCCGTCACAAAGCACAGATTCAAGAAACAAAAGAGCTGCTTAAAAACAGAGACAGTATAAATGATGTCTTGCGACCCTCTACAAAAAGTGAACAAAACCGTTCTTCACTTGAAGATATTCTGACTGCCAACTTTAAACGGGCGCAGGAATCTGCCAGGGTTTTAGAAGAGTTGTTTAAGCTAGACAACATAGACTACAGTGAAAATTTTAAAACCTTACGTTATGAGCTCTACAATTTAGAAAAAGAAGTCATGCTCAATAGATAAAGGCTACTTCAAACTCCAAATAGCTTAAGGGATACTCCTGCATCAGTTTTTTCATCTCTTTGTAGCTTAAAACATTGCGGGAGGCACTGACTCCGCTCTTTTTTATATAACGGAACATATCTCTCACATTATCAAAGTCCAGCTTATACCGTACTACTTCAAATCGGGCATTAAAATACTTTTTTTGCAGAGACTCAAGCTTACATGTATCTATAAGCAGTGGTTCCAACCCTGCTGTTGCATGTAAGGTTTTAAATGTATTTGCAGTAAAAACTGCGAGTGCAACAGGGGCATGAAAAGCTTGCAGTTGTTGGAATGTTTTTTCCATATCATCTGCCCATTGCAATGCCGAAGCAGAGAGAATATAATCAAAATTGTATTCTCTTAGCATTTCAAAAAGATTTACATCATTAAAGTTTCCGTAAATGCACTCTATCTTTTGAGATTTTGGATGCAATTCCAACATTCCCGGAGCAAAATCAACCGCCATCAGTTTATCATACTGCCAATTTATTTTTCTTGCCAAAGTACCGCTTCCGCAACCAAGGTCCAAAATATTTTTTGGCTGTGAGGTGACCAGAGAGAGAAGTTTATCTGCCACTTTTTGCTGAATAACATTATAAGAACCATAATGCATAGCATACTTGGAAAATTCAGAACTTATCTTCATCTGTTCTCTATCATTTCTTGTTTATTATCAGTGAAACAATAAAAATAACTATAATTGAGAGTACTATAGTAGCCCCGGAAGGTAAAGAATAGTAGTAGGAAAGACTCATCCCAAATATAACACTGAAAAGGGCAAAAAAGAGTGAAATAAGCATTGTACTTCTAAAGCCCACTCTGTACTGCAAGGCAGCAACAGTCGGAATCACCATCAAAGCTCCGATAAGCAAACTTCCCACAACCCGAATCGAAAGTGCAATAATAACAGCCACTACGGTAACAAGTAAAAAGTTTAAAAACTTTACTTTGATACCGCTTGTTTGAGCCACTTCTTCGTCATAAGCAATAAAATAAAGTTCTTTTGAAAAAAGCAGTAAAAAGAGTAAAGAGAGACTCCCCACTGTGACTATTGTCATTACATCCTCATTTGTCACCGATAAAATAGAACCAAACAGATAAGAAAAAAGAGAGTTGTTAAAAGCGCCGCCCAAAGAGACAATAATCACAGCAATTGCCAGTGAACCTGAAAGGATTATAGCCAATATGGCATCGCTGTAAAGTGAAAATGCACTTCGCAGATATTCTATCAACCATGCCGAAGCAATCGCAACGCCAACAGCAACCCACAAAGGATTATATCCTGCCACAAGTCCTACAGCAACCCCGACAAGTGCCGAATGTGCCAGAGTCTCACTCATAAGAGAGTAACGGCGAAGTACTACAAAATTTCCGCTTACAGAAGCCAGCACGGCTATAAAAAGTCCTGCAACAAAGGCTCTTTGCATAAAATCATATTCAAACATTTCAAACATAGGAATCCTTAATGCTCATGCTTGTGGTGATGAAGTGCATGAGCATCTATGCCGTACAAATCACTCACCTCTTCACAAGAAAGCATCTTTTTTGGGTCATTACAAATTGTCGCTTTTTGGTTTATCGTGAATAAACGTCCGATATCATCAGCTATAACACCGATATCATGCGTGATAAACAAAATGGTTATCTTTTCTTCTTTATTCAACTTTGCCAGCAATGTGTAAAATCTTTGCTGAGACACCATATCTACACCGGTATTTGGTTCGTCAAGAATCAGAATTTTTGGGCAAGAGGCCAGAGCTCTTGCTATCATGACCCGTTGACGCTGACCACCCGAGAGTGTACCAACCATTTTATTTCTTAAATTAAGAATATCCATTTTTATCATGGCATCTTCTACCATCTCTTTATCTTCTCTGCTGATGCCGGCCAGTATGCCTCTTTTTGCGATGCGTCCCATTTTTACAATATCTTCAACAGTCGCCGGAAAGTTTTCGTCTACGAGCGTTGCGCGCTGTGGCACATAGCCTATTTTATACCACTCTTTAAACTCTTTTAGCTTTTTGCCAAATATCCTGATTTCCCCGGATGTAGGCTGTTCTAGCCCAAGCAGCATACGAATAAGTGTTGTTTTTCCACCACCGTTTGGTCCGATAATGGCGATGTATTCTCCCTCGAAAATTTCAAAGGAAATATCCTGGAGGATTGTCTGCCCACGAACAGTAAAATTAAGATTTTTTACATCAAAGATGGGAACTTTGAATTTCATCTGCACATAAGCGCCTTTGAGAGTTTTTTAAGATTTTTTTGCATAATTGTCTGGTACGTCATACCCGCCTTGGCTTCATCTGCTGTGATATTACCCAAAGGCTGAAAAACATCAACAGTGATATTTGCATCCTTTGCTATTGTTTTGGTTACCTTGTCATTTACAAAATTTTCATAAAAAATTGTCTGTATGCCTTTTTTGCGAATATCCTGAAAAACTCTTTTCATTGCTTTGGCACTTGGCTGGGCTTCAGGAGAGAGTCCCGTCAATGATTCTACTCCAAATCCGTACCTGTCTGCAACATAGCCAAGAGCATTATGTGTAACAACAACACTTTTTTGCCTACAGTTTACAAGTCTTTGTTTGTATTCCTGCTCAAGTGCATCCAACATCTTTATATAACTATCTCTGTTTTTGATGTAAAGTTCTTTATATTGAGGCTGCAGTGCAATAAGCTCTTTTGTTATTACTTTTGCGGCTTTTTTCATATTGTCAAAATCAAGCCAGTAGTGAGGGTCTACTCCTTCATGATGGTGATGCCCGGCATGTTCCTCTTCTTCGTTTTCATCCGTATCTGCAAGTTCCCGTAATTTCACATACTTGCTGATATTTACAGCCTTTTGTTTAAATGCAAATCCGTGCACCCATGGTTCCAATCCCGCGCCGCTGTAAAAAACCAAGGCACTTTTTTCTATGTTGCCCATAAGCTTTGGAGTTGGCTCAAAACTGTGAGGGTCAACGCCAAAAGGCAAAATATTCACGACATCAAGAGTATCGCCTGCAATATGCTTTGTAATGTCATAAAGGGCAAATGTGGTTACCCCGACTATCGGTTTTGTATTTGTTTGAGGTTTTTTTTCATTTTCTATAACAAGAAACAGACTTGCCATAAGCAAAATAAGAATCAATGCAATAATTTTTATATTTTTCACTGCCCACCCTTCGAAATAATTTTTATTTAATAATTGTAATTATACCCTCTTTTTTAGAGTTTGATAATATAAGGTTTTTTAGATATAATTCTCCACTTTATAATTTAGGAAAATATATGACAACCAGTCTTTTACTTATAATTCAAATCGTCTTAGTCATCATCTTGGTCATAGCTGTGCTGTTGCAAAAAAGCTCAAGTATAGGCCTTGGTGCTTACAGTGGTTCAAATGAATCAGTTTTTGGTGCAAAAGGACCAAGCAGTTTCTTGGCAAAAACGACATTTACCATCGGCTTTTTGTTTGTTGTCAATACCATCACACTGGGATACATGTATTCTCAGTCTGCACAGTCTTCTGTGATAGACGAAATGGTTCCGACAACAAATGTTGCTGCTCCTGCAGTACCGGCGGCTTCAACTGCAAAACCGGAAACACCAAAAAAATAATCTTTTCAAGGAGAAAAACAGAATGTTGAACGAAATATTTAATGAATGTGAAACGAAAATGCAAGGCAGCATTGAACATATGCAAAGAGATTTCAAAACGCTTAGAACAGGTAAGGTCACAACTGCCGTACTGGACAATGTAAAAATTGACTATTACGGTACGCCTACACCACTTGATCAAGTGGGTTCTGTTTTGGCAACCGATGCCACAACAATTGTCATTAATCCTTGGGAGAAAAATCTTTTATCGGATATCGAATCTGCCATCAATGCGGCCAATATCGGCGTAAATCCTAATAATGACGGAGAACAGATTAAACTTTTCTTTCCTGCCATGACAGTGGAGCAGCGTCAGGAATCTGTAAAAAAAATGAAAACTATGGGTGAAAATGCCAAAGTATCCATCAGAAATGACAGACGTGACGCCAACGACAAAATCAAAAAGCTTGAAAAAGAAAAAGAGATTACGCAGGATGAATCTAAATCCGCTCAGGACAATATACAAAAGATTACAGACAAATATATCTCCAAAGTTGACAGCATCTTAAAAGAGAAAGAAGCTGAAATACTAAAGGTCTGATTCGTGGACATAAAAAAAATATATATGGATGCCGATGCTCTTTTAGAGGGACATTTCAAACTGAGCTCCGGCAATCATTCACAATTTTATCTTCAGTCTGCAAAAGTCCTGGAAGACCCTAAAACAGCAAAACTTTTAGCAGATGAACTTGCCAAGCAGATCAAAGCAAGCGGCCTGCAGGTTGATACTGTCTGCGCTCCGGCTCTTGGTGGTTTGATTGCAGGTTTTGCACTTGCTACGGCACTTAATGTAAGAAGTATATTTGCGGAGCGGGTTGACGGCAAGATGACTGTTCGCCGTGGTTTTGAAATAAAACCGGGCGAAAAAGTTTTAATGTGTGAGGATATCATAACAACCGGTGGAAGTGCTATGGAAGCAGCAGCCGTTGTCAAAGAACTCGGCGGTGAAATAGTGGGTGTTGCGGCACTGGCCAACCGTGGCTTTTGCCACAGAGAGGGCAGTGATCTGCAGACAAAACCAAACTGCAAACTGCCTCAGGACATTCCGTTTTTTGCACTTGCGGATTTCACCTTTGAAATGTACGCACCCGATGCCTGTCCTCTTTGCAAAGACGGCAGCCAAGCCATTAAACCGGGCTCACGCGGAAACTAGTTTAATGACTGCTAGCGATATTTGAGCTGGCAGGTTAACATTCTCTCAACCAAAACACGTGCCACCTCTACTTTTCCATCGACTATATTTGTTATCTTGAGATCTGAAAGCTTCTCTTTTTCTTCCAGCGAGACCACTTTTACAATCAGATTCGCATTTCTTGAATGATTGAGTACCGCTTCGCATATAAGACGTTTCTTTGCTATATTGTCCAGTGTCACAATAATTGCAGCCGCTTTTTCAATATGAAGCGCTTGCAAAATAGCTGTTTTGGAGGCATCTCCGAGATAGGCTTCTTTTCCTTCTTCCAGTGCTTCTTGCACATGTTTGTTTGAATTGTCAATGATAACATAGGGAACATCAAGTTCTTCAAGATACTGTGTCACAAATTTACCGACTACGCTGTATCCGCACACAACCACATGATTTTCTCGTCCTTTGAGTGCAGACATATCTGTAACGATATCTTTTTCTTTTATCAGCCTGGTGGTTATTGCATTGATGAAGGGAACAAAAAACGGTGTCACTATCATGGAAAAAATCACTATCAGAACCAACAAAGAAGCCAACTGCTCATCAATAATATGTCCTGATGCCGCGAGTGCAAAAATTACAAATGAAAATTCGCCTACCTGAGAAAGGAAAAGTGCCGTTTTTAAAGAAGTTGCACTGCTTGAGCTTAACCGTAAGACCAAAAACATAAGAAGCGACTTTATAATAAAAATCAATAAAAACAGACCGATAATAAGCCCGATATTGTCAATGAACAAGAAGATGTCAATTTTCATACCGACAACAACAAAGAAGGTTCCCAAAAGAATATCTTTAAATGGTGCAATATCTGATTCTACCTTATGATGGTATTTCGTTTCGGCGATAATCATGCCGGCCACAAATGCGCCTAAAGAGTAAGTAAAGCCCATATAGTAGGCAAAAAGAGAAGATGCCATGACGATAAAGAGTACAGAACCCATAAAGAGTTCGTCTACCTCTGACGAGGATGAAAAATGCAGCAGCCAGGCAACAACTCTCTTGCCGAATGTAAACATTACAGCGATGACAACAGAAACACTCAAAAGCGTATGCCACAAAATGACAAAAATCTCCTGATCTCCCTCTTTGCTTAAAAAGCTTATCAGAATTAAAATAGGAATTACTGCAATATCCTGAAAAATCAGTATCCCCGTTGCATTCTGTCCATACGGAGTATAAATCTCTTTGGAACTTTTTAAATATGTCAGCACGATTGCGGTTGATGAGAGTGAAAATGCCAGTGCTATAATTATGGATGATTTTGGTCCCAGAGCAAAAATATAATGTGCCAGGAGGTAAGTTACAACGGTAGTCAAGCCGACCTGTAAAAATCCGTTGGCAAAAATCTCTCTTTTCATCGAACCCATTTTTGCCAAAGATATTTCAAGTCCTATGGTAAACATCAAAAATACAATACCGAACTCCCCTGCCATCTCCAGAGCATGCGAATGACTGGCTTTATGCAGATCAAAACCATAGGCAATAAGTGTACCGGTAAGAATATAGCCTATAATCTGCGATATACCTATTTTTTTCAAAAAAATATTAATGACTATTGAGAGTCCAAGAGCGATTATTATATAGACTAAAACATTTTGCATAGTGTTACTTTCATAATTTAATAAGACATTATATACTATAATCGCGCTTATACTTAATATATATGGAGATTTTTTAATGACTAAATTCATTTTTGTTACCGGTGGGGTATTGAGCTCCCTTGGAAAAGGGATTACAGCTGCCAGTATAGGTACTTTACTCAAACATGCCGGTAAGAATATAGGCATGCTGAAAATTGATCCATATATCAATGTCGATCCAGGAACTATGAGTCCGCTGGAACACGGGGAGGTTTTTGTGACCAAAGACGGCGCAGAAACTGATCTTGATATTGGAAACTATGAACGTTTCCTGGACAAGTCTTTTTTAAAAACATCAAACTTTACAACAGGGCAGGTTTACTCAAGTGTCATTGAGCGTGAACGTGCGGGTGGCTATCTCGGACAGACCATTCAAGTTGTTCCGCATATTGTCGGTGAAATTGTCAAGCGTATAAAAGCAGCCGGGGAGGGGCATGACATTCTTGTTGTAGAGCTTGGCGGAACAGTGGGCGACATAGAAGGGCTCCCATTTATGGAAGCGATTCGCCAAATGAAACACGATGATGAAGTTGCCGGTACTTTTTTTGTCCATGTAACCCTTATTCCCTACATTAAAGCAGCCGGGGAGATGAAATCAAAACCGACACAGCACTCGGTACAGGAACTTCGCCGTATTGGCATCACTCCGCAGATGATTATAGCCAGAAGCGAAAATGCTCTGCCAAAAACATTTAAGAAAAAACTTGCTATGAGTTGTGATGTTGCCCCTGACAGTGTGATAGAAGCACTTGACGCGGCAAGTATTTATGATGTGCCTATGTCATTTTTACGACAAAATATCTTAAAACCGATATCCAAAGAGCTTGAACTTGGTGAAATTGTTCCCGATATGCAGGAGTGGGATTCTCTTGTGAAAAAAATCGTACAGCCAAAAGGTAAAGTTGTCATCGGTTTTGTCGGAAAATATTTGGCACTTAAAGAGTCTTACAAGTCACTTACAGAAGCGCTTATACATGCAGGGGCACATCTTGACAGCAGAGTCGAAATCTGCTGGGTAGATTCTGAAGAGATTGAGGAGAGAGGGGCAGAGACACTGCTGAGTGACTGTGACGGTATTTTGGTAGCCGGCGGTTTTGGAAGCCGTGGTATCGAAGGAAAAATCCAGGCAATTGAATATGCCCGTGTCAACAAAGTACCCTATCTTGGTATCTGTCTTGGTATGCAGCTTACACTTGTTGAATATGCAAGAAACGTACTCGGCCTTGAAGGAGCAAACTCTGTCGAGTTTGATGAAAACACTCCACACCCTATGATTTATCTTATAGACAACTTTTTAGACCAGAGTGGCGGTATGCAGCTCAGAACACATCAGTCACCAATGGGCGGGACACTTCGTCTTGGCGAATACCCGTGTGATACAAAAGAGGGTTCTTTGCTCCGCCAAGCCTATAACGGACAAAAAACAATCTATGAAAGACACCGTCACCGTTATGAAGCAAATCCTGCGTACAGACAGCAGCTTGAAGATGCCGGCATGATAGTCACAGGTGAGTCTGACGGATTGATAGAGACAGTAGAGATTCAGGGCCATCCGTGGTTTTTGGGGGTACAGTTTCACCCAGAATTCACATCACGTCTGCAGACACCAAATCCATCTATACTAGCATTTGTCAATGCCAGTTTAAATGCTGAGTAATATACCCCACTTAAACAAATCAGACCTTTTTGCTCTGCTTGCACAAAGGTTTGACAAAGAAGACAAAAAACTTTCCCAAATTCCAAATCCACAATTACTTCATGATGCAGATAAAGCCGCAAAAAAAATTGCACAAGCCATACGTACTAACAAACGTATAACGTTAGTAGGTGATTATGATGTAGACGGTGTCAGCTCTACTGCTATAGTCGTTGATTTTTTCAAGCAAATTCCCTATCCTCTTGAAGCTATCATTCCAAATCGTTTTCATGATGGTTATGGTGTAAATCCTACTGTTTTGCAAAGAGTGGATAGTGACTTGATTATAACTGTTGATAACGGAATATCTGCAACAGAAGCAGCCGATATATGCAAACAACGCGGTATAGACCTCATTATTACCGATCATCACACTCCTGGCGATATTTTACCAGATGCCTATGCTATTGTTGATCCAAAGCTCCCTGCATGTAACTATCCTTTTAAAGAGATATGTGGCGCACAGGTTGCCTGGCTTTTACTTGGACTTGTTAAAAAAGAGCTTGCACTCAGTATAGATATGAAGCAGTTTTTAGATATTTTGGCGATTGCAATTATTGCGGACATTATGCCTCTTGTCAACATTAACAGAACACTTGTCAAAGAAGGGCTTAGACTCCTTATGCGCTCTAACAGGCCTGCCAGTGTTATTATCAGGGATTTTTTAAACAAGTCAAACATAACAAGTGAAGATATTGCATTTAACATAGCGCCGCGTATCAACTCTGCCGGACGTCTGGAAGATGCTTCCATTGCCCTTGATTTTTATACTGCATCCGATACACATACGGCGTATAAACAGTTTGAACTCTTGGGACAGCTCAATACTCTGCGCAAAGAGACTGAAGCGCAAACAACGCAAGAAGCACTCAATGCTGTCAATGAAAACGATAGAATTATTGTTGTGGCAGGTGAAAACTGGCATGAAGGTGTTGTAGGCATTGTCGCCGCCCGTTTGGTTGATAAATTTGGATCTCCTGCTATAGTTTTGAGTATAAAAGATGAAGAAGCCAAAGGGAGTGCCAGAAGTATCGGTGATGTCAATATATATGAACTCATAAAAGAAAATGAACACCTGCTCACTAAGTTTGGCGGGCATAAAATGGCAGCAGGGCTGGGTTTACATGTAAAGGATATAGCAGCCTTTAGAGAAGCTGTCAACAGAAGTGCACAAAACATTCCTGATGATGATTTTATACCCAAAGAACAGATAAGTGGTATACTTAACAGTGAAGATATAGATACCGAACTGCTCACTCTGCTTGAACAGTTTGAACCTTACGGGGAAGCAAATCTCCGACCGACATTTCTTATAAAGGATGCAGAAGTTGTGAGCATTAAGCTTATGGGTGCGGACAAATCACATTCGCGCATTGAAGTCAGACAATTCCCGCACCAAAGAGAGACTATAGAGCTTATTGCTTTTCGGCGTGTTTATGAGATGCCTGAGAATAAAAAGATTACATGTAGTTACTCCGTAACCAAAAATGAGTTTAACGGCAGGGTCTCTGCCCAGCTTTTAGTGAATAAAATCTTTTAGAAGCCTTGCATGCCAAAGATTTATGAGTGTCTAAAAGCCCACTCTCAAATCACTGCCTTACAGGCTTTGGACGATAACACTGCAGCGCTCAGTACCAAACTCCATGGTATACAAATTTTTGATGCTGATGATTGTCAAAATAAAAAAATCCTCTCCATCGCACAGTTAAATCATAAAACAACTGCCGTTGCTTTTCATCCAAGCGAAAATATTTGTGCCATAGCCAATGGTATTCAAATATATATAGTTTCTTTAACAAACAAAAGTCTTTTGCAAACTATCTATACCGACAATGGTACTGTTACTGCGCTTCATTTTATACCAGATATGCCTTATATTGTCAGTGCTACAAACGAGGGCAGGGTTATGCTCTACCGGCATGACACTCAAAGAGAAATAGCCCGTCTTATCTCGTTTAAACACCACAACATCAATGCTTTTGCTTTTCATAGAAACTATATGGCATGCAGCGGCTACGGAGGTTATGTCAGTATAATTCATCTGCAGTCCCACCGACAGATAAAGAAACTCTGTGTTTCCAAAGTGGCTGTCGGGGCTTTATGCTTTATAAACGAGCAGACGCTTATGCTTGGCAGTCATGATGGCACACTCTATATACAGAAACTTCACAAAGATGAAGAAAACTTCTCTTTGCATATGCCTTTTGGTGCAATAAAAAATATTATATATTTCCCCCGTACTGATTTTGCACTTGTAAGCGGAAAATCAAAGAGTATTTCGCTTATAAATATTAAAAGCAAAAAGCTTGTAAGCCCGAAATATCTCAGCTTCGGGCATGAAGTCGATACTATGATTTTGACCCATAAGAAAAAGCTTGTCGTTGCTTTAAAAAACAAACAACTCTACACTATTACATTTGCCGATGCTGATGATCTGAAAATGTGTATACTACGCAAAGACATTGTAAAAGCTTTTAACATAATTGATGCAGACCCGCGACTTCAAGGTACAAAAGAGCATAAAAAAGTTGAAACTCTTTATCAAAAACTCTATGCAAAAGCTTTTTCTCATCTTATAAACTCCAATACAAATGAGCTGAAAAAAATTCTCCATATCCTACAGCAGATAAACAGCAAAACAGATGATATTATGCTTTTGTTCAAAGCTCATAAAAATTATGCAAGCTTTGAACACTTTTACAGAGACAAAAAGTATGCTCTTGCCTACAAACTCAGTGAAAAGTTTGCACCCTTGCAGCATACCTCTGTCTATAAAAAAATGGAAGCTGATTTTAAAAAATCATATGTTTTTGCCCAAAAACAGATACTCATTGGCAATTTGGACAAAGCAAAAGAACTTTTGCTCCCGTACATAACAATTTTGTCAAAACGCCCGTTTATAAACCTTTTACTCAGACAAAATGAAGATTTTTTACTATTTTTAAAAGCACTCCAATATAAAGAGTACAGGACAATTGACAGGCTTATTTCAAAAAATGAGGCTTTTAAGGATATTCCCGGATATTATGAACTGCAAAAATCACAAGAAATACTGTTGCAAAATATAAAAGATACAATTAACAGTGCCAATATTGAAAAAGCACTACGGCAAATAAAATCTACACAGCTCTTTACATGTAACGAAAATATACTGCAAGAGTTATATGAATATGCGCAATCTGTGCAAAAATTTCTCTCATACTATGCAAATAATGATTTTAAAAGATGCTATGAACTTATAGACAGTGATACAAGACTGCAGAATCTTGAAATTACAAAACTTCTTGAAAGACACTGGCAGAAGCTTATGAATGAGTGTGAAATACATGCGCTTAACGGTGATATACAACAGATAAAAAAGAGACTGGGGGAACTGATATACACACATTCAAGAAGACAAAGAACAGGAAATCTTCTTCGGCTCAGTTTCTACACACAGATAAAACAACTCATCAACACAGATAAATTCAAAAGTGCTGAAAATATCATTTATTCCTATATTGATATTTTCGGTATAGACAAAGAGATTAGAATTATCATGAACAGCTATGAAACATACAGTACCAAAAAACTTGCCATTACTCATGAACAGGAGGGAAAACGCTCACGGGACAGCTGGTTTGATTCACAAATATTATGAATTCATAAGAGCAATTAACACCTCGACAGTCTCACTAAACGGTATCTGTATTGTCGAATCTTGCGTTATAAATTTTTCCATATCCTCTTTTTTATCAATAGCTTCGTCAAGTTCAGCATCACTGCCTTTTGTATAGGCACCTATTCTTATGAGTGTTTCATTCTCTTTAAGAAGGGTATACAGTCGTCTAAATTTCATAACTGCTTTGAGATGCTCCGGTGTAATGATATCACTCATAACCCTTGAAGCCGAATTTAAAATATGCACAGGCGGATAGATACCAAAATCTGTCATTTCACGAGAAAGAACGATATGCCCGTCTAAAATGGAACGGGACTGATCGGCGATAGGATCACCCATATCATCCCCCTCTATCAAAACAGTAAAAAAGGCTGTAATGCTCCCTTTGCCTTCTTCTTTTCCCGCACGTTCCATTAACTGGGGCAAAAGGGTGAGAGAAGAGGGAGGGTAGCCTTTTGAAGTCGGCGGTTCTCCAAGTGCCAGTCCTATTTCACGCTGTGCCATAGCAAACCGCGTCACAGAGTCCATAATAAAGAGCACATCTCTGCCCTGATCCTTAAAATGTTCGGCAACACTCATTGCGGCAAAAGCACCGTATTTTCGCATCAAAGGAGAGTCATCTGACGTTGCCACAACTATAACAGTATTTGTCAAATCACCGCCGAGATTCTTTTCTATAAATTCAGGAACTTCACGACCGCGCTCACCGATGAGTGCGACGACCTTTATAGGGGCATCTGCTCCGCGGACAATCATACCCATCAGCGTTGATTTTCCGACACCGCTTCCTGCAAATATTCCGAGTTTCTGTCCTTTTCCACAGGTCAGAAGTCCGTCAATTGATTTGACACCTACAGAAAAAACTTCATCTATCATACCTCTTTTCATTGCCGCTATTGGTGCTTTTATGATAGGGGTAAGCTTTCCCTCTTTCAGACTGCCTTTGCCATCAACAGGGCGCATAAATGGATCTACTACACGTCCCAAAAGAGCAGGGCCCACAGGGATATTCAAGCCTGTGGAATCTAAAAATACTTTATCTCCCGAACGAAATCCCTCTACAAATGAAAAAGGTGTAATGAAAAAGAGATCTGCATCAATCTCCGTTACCATTCCGACAGTCTCCTGTCCTGTAGTATCTGAAACAATTTTTACCATATCGCTTATGCTTACATGTAAACCTTTTGCTGTAATAATCGTTGCGTTGATTTTCACAACCTCGCCAAAAGAGACCGAATAGTTTTTATTTGCAAGTTTCTCTTTCAGTGATGAAAATGGCATGTTTTAGTATCTGTTTCCCGTAGGAGAATTAATGAGAGAAAAGAATTCACTGCGTGTTTTTTCATCTTTTTTGAAAAGTCCGCGCAGTGCTGATGATGTTGTCGTTGAGTTTATCTTTTCAACACCCCGCATCTCCATACACATATGACGTGCCTGAATCACAACACCAACACCTTTTGGCGCAATCGTATCCATAATGGCATCAGCAATCTGTTCCGTCAGCTGTTCTTGAATCTGCATGCGACGGGCAAATACATTGACAACTCGGGGAATTTTGGAAAGTCCGACCACTTTTCCGTCTGGAATATAAGCCACATGTACCCGACCGATAATAGGCAGAAGATGATGTTCACATGTAGAATAGAACTCTATGTCTTTTACCAAAACCATTTCATCATTAGAGGTCGTAAAAAGCGCTTTTTTTAAAATTTCCGCAGGATCTTCTTTGTATCCGCCGTAAATAAACTCGTAGGCTTTTCGCACGCGTGCAGGTGTATCTAATAACCCTTCACGACTTGGATCTTCTCCGACATGGTGCATCATTGTTTTGACTGCATTTTCAAATTCACTGTTTGTATTCTCTGACAAGGTTATGCCTTTTAAAGTTTTTAGTATGATAGAGTAGCAAGAATTTGCTGAAAAGATGATGTAATAAAAATACCTCAAGAGTAAACTTGAGGTATTTTTTTAGTGAATAAAGATATTTGGGACAATCAGTGGGTATTTTTTCATTTTTCTAAAAATATGTTTTCTGATAACCTGACGCAAATCACCTTCTAAAGTTCTAGGATTACCGATAAGTCCGGGCTTCATATTCAACAAGAAATTTTCCAGTATTTCTTCTATCTCTTTTGCAAAAGCCCTGTCTCTTTTGTCGGCAACCAGACCAAATGATGTTACTTTTGGCTTGTCCATCATTTTGCCAGTCTGCTCACTTACCTGCGCGACAATCATGACAACACCGTCTGTTGCAAGTTTTTGACGATCCATAACTATGTCATCTTCGATTTCATAATTATTCTGATTGTCAATATATGTCTTACCGGTTTTGACAGTTTTGACTTTTCTCATATATTTTGGTGCAATCTCTATCTGTTCCCCATCTGTCATAAGCAAAATATTTCTCTCAGGAACACCACATAACATTGCAGTCTCTTTATGTTTCATTACATGATTATATTCACCATGAATCGGTAAAAAGAACTTAGGGTTAACGAGACGAAGCATTAACTTTTGCTCTTCTAAAGACGCATGTCCCGAAACATGTAAATCTTTGTCATACGCTATTTTAGCTCCACATTTTTGCAGGTGATTAAGCATTTGAGAAATAGAACCCTCATTTCCGGGAATAGCACGAGAAGAGAGAACAATCAAATCAGTCGGTTTGATTTTAATATGTCTGTGCTCGCCTATTGACATTCTAAAGAGTGCCGAATTGCCCTCACCCTGAGAACCTGTTGTCACGATTAAAACATCTTTATCACTCATATGTGCCACTTCATCAGGTTCCACAAAGATATTTTTTGGTAATTTAATATAGTCATATTGCATAGCTACTTCAAGATTACGCTCCATAGAACGCCCAATAACACAAATTTTACGACCATATTTCACAGCATACTGAATTGCCTGATAAACACGATGAATATTTGAACTGAATGTTGAAAGAACCACTCTTCCCTCTGCCTTGCTAAACACACGATCCAATGCCGGTGCAACACTTAGTTCTGATGGCGTTGGATTCGGATTGTGTGAGTTTGTTGAATCACTCATCAGGCACAATACACCTTTCTCTCCATAATGGGCCAAACGATGTAAATCCGCAGGATATCCGTCTATCGGTGTATAGTCAATCTTAAAATCACCTGTATGAATGACCGTTCCTGCAGCTGTTGTAATAGCTACTGAAGAAGAGTCTAAAATAGAGTGTGTCATATGCATCCACTCAACTTCAAAATCATTTCCTATTTTATATACTTTTCTTTTTTCAATAGGATTAAAATATTTTCTGGCCTCTTTTAAATGATGCTCATCAAACTTATTTCCAATCATTGCTAAAGGCAATGGCGTTCCATATATAGGAAACTGCAGTTCTCTAAAAAGATATGGTACGGCTCCGATGTGATCTTCATGCGCGTGTGTAATGATAATACCGACAATTTTATGCTTGATTTCATGCAGATAGGTAAAATCAGGAATCAGTATATCAACTCCGTGCATCTCTTCATCTGGAAAACTCATCCCCACATCGACAAGAATTGCTTCATTGTCAGTTTCAAACACAGCGATATTTCCGCCGATTTCTCCAAGTCCGCCAAGTGGTGTGACACGGACTTTTGCTTTGGATTCTAAATCTAGTTTATAATGTGGATTCAGTCTTTGTTTATGCGCTTCCTGATTTTTTACAACAAATGCTTTAAGCTTGTCATCAATAGGAGAAGCTCCTCTTTTATGACGGCCGCGACTTTTGTTTTTATTATTGTTTGTTCTTGGCTTTGCATTTGCATTTTTTTCACCGTTTGGCTTCTTTTGATTGCCGTTTGGTCTACGATTGTTATTTGGTTTGCGGTTGTTATTTGGTTTGCGTTGTTCCTGAGGTTTGCTTTGTATTGCCTCTTGTGTCTCTTCTGCCATCCAAACTCCTTGTTAATTTATAGAGTTGGTGATAGTCGTTAGTGCTTACCTGATGAGGGCGAACCGTTAATGCAAGTTCCAGTTTTTCCAGAACTTCCTGAAGTTTTTTCCTGTCATATTTTGAAGATAGATTTTTCACTAAAGTTTTTCGAGGCTGCGAAAATGCAACTCTTAGCATATCCTCGAACTCTTTGTCATTTCTATCAGCATTTTTTTCTATAAGAAAAACAGCAGAATCCACTTTGGGCCGAGGGTCAAATGCAGTCGGAGGAACTTTCACAACAATCTGTGTTGTTCCTATACTTTGGGCTATTACGCTCAAAGAACCAAATACTTTTTCACCTGCAGTTGCACAAAACTTTTCTGCTACTTCAAGTTGAACCATTACAAGTATATTTTTACACATAGGATCTGCGAGTGCTTTCAATAGTATGTTCGTAGCGATATAATAGGGCAAATTTGCCACCAAATCATACGGCTCACGCACAAGTTCACTCTGCCAAGCGTTTAAAACATCTCCACAGTTTATATGGAGTCGCTTGGTAGCAATCTCTTCTTTAAATGTACTTTGTAACAATTTACATAAATCGGTATCTACCTCAAAAGCTTCTACACTTTTGACATCAACTAAAAATTTAGTTAAATCACCTAAGCCAGGCCCAATTTCTACGATTTTATTCTCGTTTTTGGGCATCGCTTCGACGATTTGTCTTAATACTGACTGGTCTTTCAGAAAGTTTTGTCCAAACTTCTTCTTTGCTACAACGCTTTCTTTATTCATGGCAATATACTACCTTTTTTTTACTTACAAAAAGGTAACAGAATGAAAAAAATCAATTTTCTTTTTCTGTTTTACACTAAAGCATTGATCTTTTCTTCTGAAACAGCCACTAATCGTCTTTGCAGTCTTGCTATTTCTGCTAAAAGTTCTTCCACTGTTTTTTCCATTTCAGCATACTTTTCGTTGACAAGCTGCAATTCTGATTCGCTCAAAACTTTCTGCTTTTGTTTAAATATTTTTGACAAAAAACCGCTTTTTTTCTCTTCAGAAAAATAAAGATCAAATATCTCACGATATCTTTCATGCAGTTTGTTATGAAGCTCTTCAATATTACTCATGCACTCCAGCGGATTGTTGGAAAGTATTTTTAATTTTTGTCCATCGGTATAAAACCAGTAGCCAAATTTTGTTTCTCTGGACGAAGTTGGCAAGACCCTGTCTTCAGGGTCTATTCCATCTATCAATGATTTGGCTGTTTCCACAAGTCTTGTCAATTCTATTTCTGCATTCTCTAAACTTTTTAATGTTTCATCCTTCTTCATCTACATCCCTGTTCAATATATAATAAACGATTATAGTCCTAACTATATTAAAGCAATATAAAATTATAATTATTCTAAATTGTTTCACGTGAAACACGTTAAGGAAATGATGATTTCTCATCATTTTTAGTGTTGGAGCCGCAGGCGATGTCCGAAGGACCGACGAGGACTTACCAGATTATAAGGCAAGCAAGATATAATTACACTATGAATTATTTTGCAAAAAGAATCATCCCATGCCTGGATGTAAAAGATGGTCGTGTTGTCAAAGGCGTCAATTTTGTAGGACTCAAAGATGCCGGTGATCCTGTTGAAGTAGCCCGCAGATACAATGAAGAGGGTGCAGATGAACTTACATTTTTAGACATTACAGCTTCATCTGACAACAGAGACACAATAGTAGATATAGTTGCCCAGGTGGCACGAAAGATTTTCATTCCTCTGACAGTGGGCGGAGGTATTCGTAAGCTTGACGATATTTACAAACTCTTAAATGTCGGCTGTGATAAAGTCAGCGTAAATTCCGCAGCTATAAAAAGACCCCAACTCATAGACGAAGGTGCCAAACGCTTTGGATCACAGTGTATTGTCACAGCAATTGATGTGAAAAAAACAGGAAACAAATACAATGTTTACCTGAACGGAGGACGTGTAGATACCGGTATAGATGCTGTAGAGTGGGCAAAAGAAGTTGTAGACAGAGGAAGTGGAGAAATTTTACTAACCTCTATGGATGCAGACGGAACAAAAGCAGGTTTTGAGCTTACCATTACAGAGCAAATCAGCCGCGCGGTACATGTACCTGTTATTGCAAGCGGTGGAGCAGGGAGTATGCAACATATAAAAGAGGCTTTTGAACACGGTGCAGATGCTGCGCTTGCCGCTTCTATATTTCACTATAAAGAGATAGATATTATGGACTTAAAACATTATCTTCATGAACAAAACATTCCGGTAAGGCTATAAACAATGATAATATGTGCAGGAAACAACGAAACATTTTCTTTTGCAACACCTATGGGAGTGGGATTGATTGAAACAGCTATGAATCTTACACGGCTTTGCCTTTTTGACAAACCCGAATTTTTACTTTTTGTAGGAACTGCCGGAAGTTATGGAGAAAAAAAGATATTTGATATTGTAGAATCAAAAACAGCTGCAAATATTGAACTTGCTTTTTTGAGCAATGATGCTTACACACCTCTTGATAATGTTGTTACAACAAACACTACTAGTAAAAAAGATATTGTTGTCAACTCATCAAACTATATATCTACAAACGAAACATTGACAAAAAACTTTTTAAAATTTGGTATTGGCATAGAAAATATGGAATTTTTCTCGGTGTTGCGCATTGCCCAAGAGTTTAATATTCCTGCCGGTGGCGTGTTTTGTATAACAAACTATACTAACAAACAGGCTCATGAAGATTTTATCAAGAACCAATCCAAAGCAAAAGAACTCCTTGAAGGGCATGTAAAAAAACGTATAGCAGAGCTGACAGCAAAATGAAACCTTCTTTATATGACTTCACACAAAAAGAACTGACACAGTTAGTCAAACCATCTTTTCGTGCCAAACAGATTTACGGTTGGCTCTATCATCAGTATGCACAAGATTTTGAATCAATGAAAAATATACCAAAACTCCTAAAAGAGGAGTTGGAGAAAAAATATATTCTCAATCCTGTAAAAATAGTGCGCAAAGAAGAGTCAAGCGATGGCACAATAAAGTATCTTTTACAGCTTCAGGACGGTAAAACCATTGAAGCAGTCTGGCTTAAAATGAAGGAAGAACAAGTTGATGAAAACGGTAAGCTTGTTCAAGAAGCAAAATACACAATCTGTGTTTCTACACAGGTTGGTTGTAAAGTTGGCTGTACTTTTTGTTTAACAGCCAAAGGTGGTTTTACCCGTGATTTGACTGCCGGAGAAATTGTTGCCCAGGTACTGACTCTGAAACTCGATAACAAACACAAACACAATAGAAAAATAAATATAGTCTATATGGGAATGGGAGAACCTCTGGATAACCTCAATAACCTTGCAAAAGCCATAGAAATTTTTAAAGAAGAAGAGGGACTTGCCATTTCTGCAAAAAGACAAACAGTCAGCACAAGTGGTCTCAGTAACAAAATAGACAAACTCGGTCAAATGGATCTGGGTGTACATATAGCCATCTCACTCCATGCAGTTGATGATGAACTGCGCAGTGAACTTATTCCGATGAATAAAGCACATAATATCAACTCCATTATAGAAGCCGTAAAACGCTTTCCTATTGATACGCGCAAGCGTGTTATGTTTGAATACCTTGTGATTAAAAATAAAAATGATGATTTAGGTTCTGCAAAAAAACTTGTCAAGCTTCTGAGCGGAATCAAAGCAAAGGTAAACCTTATCTATTTTAATCCCTACCCGGGCACACCGTATGAACGTCCTTCACGTGAAGATATGATAAAGTTTCAGGAATATCTAATAAACCATGGTCTTCTCTCTACCATACGTGATTCCAAAGGAATAGACATCAGTGCGGCATGCGGACAGTTAAAAGAAAAAAACCAAGATGAGATAAACAGTTAGATAACGAGTCTAGTAGTATAATTTTAACTGACCTTACGCACCAAACATTATCAAGTTTATGTTTGGTGCGTAAGGTTAATTATAATAAAATCAAGGATAGTTATGAGTAGTGTTGATATCAGTGAAGTGGTTTTGTTAGTGTTTGTTTTTGCAATTGGCGTTGGCGGTTTTATTTGGGCAGCAACAAAAGAAGAGAAAGAATAAACTTTCAGTAAAAATTCTATCAAGTCAAACAAAGTCTGAAGCAGACGACCAACACACCAGGGAGGTCGTCTATGAGTGTAATAATACCCTACTAATCTTAAAAATATATTTCATCTTAAAATAAATTTTAATCATAATAAAATATGCAAATTTCTTCTGAATGTGTAGTATTCACACATTGTTCTAAAGTGTGAATATCACATAATTAAATAGCTAAATAATTTATAAATTTTCTCGTAATTTAAGAAATAATTTATGTAAAATCCAGCTTAAAATAATTTATAAACGCTTTTAAAGGCCTGTTCTCAGGGCTCTGAAGAGATTTTTAAAAATTATTCACATAAATGAAAGTAATATTTGTTCTTGAATCAAAAAGTTATTCACATTACATGTAATAAACATATCTTTAAGAAATCTACCTTGCTTTTTATGCTGTAAGGTTTCTCATATAAATGAAATGCAAGTTCACTGGCATGTAACAGTAAACGTTTTGCTCCACTGTTTTCTATCCTCTGATGTTCTGACAGCTCTCTGTCTAAAAATTTAACAATATTCTCTTCACTCTGTCCATAAATAGGATCACCGACAATAGGATGTTTCACGTGAAACAAGTGGACACGTATTTGATGCTGTCTTCCGGTATATGGCAGACACTCCACAAGTGTCATATTTAATTTTGGAAAATATTCCAATGGCTTAAAAACTGTTTTGGAAGCTTTTCCTTTTTCATCTACTTTCACAACCATACGAACAATCGCACTTTCATCTTCTGCTCTTAAAAGAGGTTCTTCAACAGTAAGTTCTTTATCAAAGTGACCATGCACGAATGCCAGATATTTTTTTTTCATATCTCTGTGTTCAAACATCATCTTGATATCTCTTTCGCTTTGTTTGTTTTTTGCGCACAAAACAAGTCCACTTGTCTCTTGATCAATTCTGTGTGTAATATTAGCATCTCTGCCGTATTGGTATTTTAATTCATCTATAAGAGAGTAAGGCGTGTATCTGTTTTGAGGATGAATAAGCACACCACTCGGCTTGTCAAAAACAACAAACTCTTCTTCTTCGTATGTAGGTTCCAGACCTTTTGTTATCGGTTCAAAATAAATAAATTCAAATTCGCCTTCTATTTCACCAGCAGTTCTTGTCATTGGCGTGTCGTTGACAAAAAGCCTGCCTTTTGCGATGAGACGCTGTGCCTCTTTTTGGGTGTACCCAAGTTCTTGAATTAAATATAAAAATGCTTTTTGTTTTTTTGGTGCAAACATTCTCTTTCTTACGAATGGCAAATTTCAATCCTCTTTAATGAATATTTGAGTAAAATAAACTACTTTAATCTATGCGAATTCTAGCATAAAAACAATCATAAGGAACCTATATAATGGTAGATAGATATTCACGGGAAGAGATGGCATCAAAATGGACATACCAGGCAAAATACCAAGCGTGGCTTGATGTTGAAATCGCTGTAGTAAAAGCTTGGGCAAAACTTGGAAAAATCCCTCAGGAAGATGCAGATAAAATTGTTAAGAATGCAAAGTTTGACATCAAACGTATAGATGAAATAGAAGCGGTAACACGCCATGATCTTATAGCATTTACAACTTCCGTATCAGAATCTCTCGGTGAAGAGAGCAGGTGGTTTCATTATGGTATGACATCTTCAGATACTATTGATACAGCAGTTGCTCTTCAAATGAAAGAGTCACTCGCGTTAATCATAAAAGATGTGAAAATGATTATGGAGTCTATCAAAAAACGTGCCATGGAACACAAAATGACTTTAATGGTCGGACGTTCTCACGGTATACACGGAGAACCTATAACATTTGGTCTCGTGTTAGCTGTCTGGTATGATGAAATGGCTCGTCATCTCGAAAATCTTGAACAGACTATGGATGTTATAGCAGTCGGACAGGTAAGCGGTGCTATGGGTAACTTTGCACATGCTCCTTTGGAACTTGAAGAGTATACCTGTGAAGAACTCGGTCTTAAACCTGCTCCGGTTTCAAACCAGGTTATACAACGTGACCGCTATGCAAGATTGGCAACTGCCTTGGCATTACTGGCAAGCTCAATAGAAAAGTTTGCCGTTCAGGTTCGTCACTGGCAAAGAACAGAAGTCTATGAGTGTGAAGAATATTTTGCAAAAGGGCAAAAAGGTTCTTCTGCCATGCCGCACAAACGTAACCCGATTCTGACAGAAAACATAACAGGTCTGGCACGTATGATTAGAGCATATGCAAACCCTGCTATGGAAAATGTAGCTCTTTGGCATGAACGCGACATCTCCCACTCATCAACAGAGCGTTTTTGGCTGCCTGATGCATTTATTACCAGTGACTTTATGCTTCACCGTATGAATAATGTTATTGCAAACCTGACTGTATATCCTGAAAATATGATGAAAAATCTCAACCTGACAGGCGGGCTTGTTTTTTCACAGCGTGTTTTGCTTGAACTCCCTCTGCAGGGTGTGAGTCGTGAAGATGCCTACAGAATCGTACAAAGAAATGCCATGAAAGTCTGGGAAGAGATTCAACAGGGCAAACCTACTGTGAATGAAAAGGGAGAGAGTCTCTACCTGAACCATTTGCTTGCTGATGAGGAATTAAGAAGTTCACTCAGTGAAGAAGTAATCAGAGAATGTTTTAATTATGATTACTATACAAAAAATGTAGATAAAATATTTGCAAGAGTATTTAAGTAAACAACTTCAGCATAGCTGCAACTGCTATGCTGGATATAACTTTTTCTTCTATTTCTTTAGATGTAACAAATATATAAAACTTGTGAAAAAGTTTGCTACTTTAATATTTTTCAGAGAGAGTTTTCGATAGAATATTAACTACACAAATTAACAATATCTTATAATTTTTTATATAATTATTGTCTATATAATTATATAAAAAATTCTTAATCAGGGAATGCATTTATGATAACAGTTATAAAACGAAACGGACGAACAGAGCCTCTTGATATATCCAAAATCCAAAAATACACATCTGCCGCAGTGAAAGGTTTGGCCAATGTCAGTCAGAGTGAACTCGAAGTGGATGCACAAATTCACTTTCGTGATGGCATAACATCAAAAGAGATACAAGAAACACTTATAAAAACGGCAGTAGATAAAATAGATATTGATGCACCCAACTGGACATTTGTAGCTTCACGTCTGTTCCTGTTTAACCTTTACCATCAGGTAAACGGATTTACAGGATACGGCAAACTTGAAAAGTATTTTGAAAAAGGGGAAAAAGAGGGTCGCATACTTTTGGGTTTAAAAGAGATGTATGATCTTGATGAACTTGAAAAGCATATCAAACCTGAAAGAGATCTGCAGTTTAACTATCTTGGCATTAAAACACTTTATGACAGATACCTGATAAAAGACAGAGATGCCAATCCCATAGAACTGCCCCAGCATATGTTTATGGCAATTGCGATGTTTTTGGCACAGCGTGAGCAAAACCGCCAAGAGTGGGCCATCAAATTTTATAACATGATAAGCAAATTCGAAGTTATGTTAGCCACTCCCACACTCTCCAATGCAAGAACTCCAAGACACCAGTTAAGTTCATGTTACATAGGCTCGACTCCTGATAATATCGAAGGTATATTTGATACCTATAAAGAGATGGCAATGCTTTCGAAATTTGGTGGAGGAATCGGCTGGGACTGGACCCAGGTTCGTTCAATGGGTTCTTTTATAGACGGCCATAAAAATGCCGCAGGTGGTACTATCCCCTTTTTAAAGATAACAAATGACATTGCCATCGCCGTAGACCAGCTCGGTACCAGAAAAGGTGCTATCGCCGTTTACCTTGAGCCATGGCATATAGATATCAACGACTTCCTGGATCTAAAGAAAAACTCCGGTGAAGAGCGTCGTCGCGCTCACGATCTGTTTCCGTCTCTGTGGCTGAATGATATGTTTATGAAACGTGTAGAAGAAGATGCAATCTGGACACTTTTTGATCCCTATGATACCAGAGAACTCACAAATGTCTATGGTGAAGAGTTTAACAAACTTTATCTCAAATTCGAACAGGATGAGAGTATCATCAAAGAAAAAATCAAAGCAAAAGATTTATGGAAAAAGATTTTGACTTCTTATTTTGAGACAGGTTCTCCGTTTCTTTGTTTTAAAGATAATGCCAACCGTGCAAACCCGAATGATCACTATGGAATCATAAGAAGTTCCAATCTTTGTACAGAAATTTTTCAAAATACACAACCTAACCATTATAAAATAAAGTTTATTTTTGAAAACGGTGACAGTGTTAGTTATGAAGAAGAAGAGTTGGTAACTGTAGACAGCGGTATAACAAAACCCGCCAAAAAAGTTACTGCTTTGGATTCACTGGGCGGACTTCCTATTTTTGCTGTGGAAAAAGAAAAAATTGACGGTGCTACGGCTGTTTGTAACCTTGCCTCTATAAATCTTTCACGCATAAATACAAAAGAAGACATAGACAGAATTGTTCCAACAGCTATTAGATGTTTGGACAATGTTATAGATTTGAATTTTTATCCCGTTGAAAAAGTAAAACGCACAAACATGCGAAGCCGCTCTATCGGTTTGGGTGTTATGGGCGAAGCACAGATGCTTGCAGAAGCCGGTATAATGTGGGGAAGTCAGGAACATTTTGACAAAATAGACGAAATTATGGAAGCTGTTTGTTATAACGCAGTTTCCGCATCTTCTGACTTGGCTGTTGAAAAAGGAAGCTATCCTGAATTTGAAGGCAGTAAATGGAGCAGAGGAATAATGCCTCAAGACCATGCAAACGCCGAGGTTGTAAATCTGGTTGACCGTGGAGGACTCTTTGCTTCAAAATACGAATGGGATGAGCTTCGGGCCAAAGTAAAAAAACAGGGAATGCGAAACGGTTATCTGATGGCTGTAGCCCCTACTTCATCCATATCTATTTTAACAGGTACGACACAGGCAATTGAGCCTGTCTTTAAACGAAAATGGTCAGAAGAGAATCTCAGTGGATTAATTCCGGTTGTTGTTCCAAATCTCTCACCTGAAACATGGAGTTATTATACTCCGGCATATGATTTAAACCAGACTGTCCTCATAAAAGCAGCGGCTATACGCCAAAAATGGATAGACCAGGGGCAGTCTCTCAACATTTTTATAACACTCGATAAAGCAAGCGGGCGTTATCTTAATGAAATTTATATGCTGGCATGGAAACTGGGACTCAAGTCTACCTATTATCTGCGTTCACAGTCACCGGAAATGGCAAGTGATGTAGAAGACAGAAGCATGGAGTGTGTCGGTTGCCAATAGACCTTGAGCGGTTTGACAGCTTTAAAAATGCCGACTTTCGTTCCCTGGAAGTCATTTCACCCACCCGTCTGAGATTGGTTCTTGCAGTTCAGGATGCCGCACGTGATTATGACTGGATAACCGTAACACTTGATTTTACAGAGGTAACAGATGCAAGACTGCTTGAGCAAAGCAAGTTACAGTTTATAAATATGAGCGATGGAGCAAGTCTCTTACATGTAGACAAAGAATTTGCATTTGGCATAGGAGCGTGCTATAATATTCAAGCAATTAAAAACTCGACGCTCTATATCATTTCTAAAGATTTGAAATATAAAGAGGGACAATTTTAAAGGACAGTAATGACATATGAGGTAAAAGGTGAAATACTTGGATTTGTAAATACCAGGCAGGTAGATATAAATGAAATAGATGAACTTTTTTCTATTATGAAAGACAGCCAAAATCCGGGTATATCTTTTACTCTGGTCAATCCTTATATGTTACGCAAATACCCTTTTGAAATTCCTGCAAAAACAAAAGAGTTACTTAAAATCAATGACAACTCAGAGATAAGTGTATACACCATTTTGCTTATTCAAAAGCCTTTGGAACAATCAACAGTCAACTTCCTGGCTCCTGTTATTATCAATCATGACAACAATACATTGACACAAATCGTTTTAGAGCCAAAACAGAATCCAAATTATGGAATGGCAGAACGTATAGAATCATTCAAAAAAGAAGCATCTTCATAAAATAGTTTTAAAATGTACTCCAAATGGAACTAAAGTAGCATTACAATTGCCAAATAGAGTGTAAAATACATCTCAAAAAGGAGAATTCTATGAAAATTGTATGTCCACACTGTTTTGCGGTAAACAATGTTCCAAAAAAAAAGAGTTATAAAAAAGCCAATTGCGGAAAGTGTAAACAATCACTTTTAGACACAAAACCTATAGAACTTACAAATGCAAATTTTGATGAAGTAATCGTCAACAGTGAAATCCCTGTAATAGTTGACTTTTGGGCACCATGGTGCGGTCCATGTAAAATGATGGCTCCGAATTTTGAACGCGCTGCCACTCAATTTCCACTCAAAGCACTTTTTGCAAAAGTAAATACTGAAAATGAGCAGAATCTTGGTGCACGTTTTGGAATTCGTTCAATTCCGACTATCATCGTCTTTAAAAATGGCCGTGAAGTAGAAAGAGTCAGTGGCGCTCTTGATGTAAATTCACTTGTCTCTCTTGCTTCAAAACACAGTAATTAAAATCCCATATCAGATTATTTTACAGCAGCATCCCAAAGTGCTGCTTTCTTCACTTCTATTTATCCCCACCAGAAAAATTTTAATGTAATACAAATGTCTCTTTTTTGAGTCGTTAGTGAAATACTTTATCGATACCATTAGCACATCAAAAATCAAGGGAGAGTAATATGTTTAAATTGTCAGTAGTTGCAAGTGTCAAACGAACTGCTAAAATTGGCACTAAAGTAAATGAGTTCAAAGTTACTTTTTAAACATAAACCTTAAAAAATCAAATTAATTTTGATAGACTCTCTTTCATCTTTTTTGAAAGTGGTCTGGGAAATAACCTGGGATGGGTATATCAAGGGTTTATTGAAGATAAAAATGGTAATCTTCGCCCACAAAGTTATGAAGAGACACTCAACTGTATGGGATGCCACAGTGGAATTACAGCAACAGTGGATTCTGTTTTCTCTTTTTCAAGAAAATTCAATCCCAACGAAAGTTATCAAAAAGGTTGGTACCACTGGTCACAAAAATCACTAAAAGGTATTCCAGATACAAAATACAGTGATGGAGTTTATGAATTTAGCAACTATTTACAACTTAATAACAGTGGTGATAAATTTAGAAAAAATGACGAGATAAGCGCAAAGTTTTTTAAATCAAATGGTGATTGTAATCAAACTGCCATAGAGATACTCCATAATGATGTCAGTTATCTTCTTTATCCGTCACATCAAAGGGCAATAAAACTCAACAAAGCATATAAAGTATTAGTAGAAACACAAACATTTTTTAATGGAAAAACTGCTCATATTAGACCATTTAAAAATGTTTATCAAAAAATTAAAGATTTGCAGTCTACCGGAAACGAAAAATATACCATTCCCGATTAAAATTTATTTTATATAAGAACAACAGTAATCGGTCACACTCTTTATTTTTATTTCAAATGAAGAGTTGGCCGGTACTGTAAAAATTTCAGGAGCAAGAAGTGTACGCCACTCTTCCCCTGGCAATTTTACTTCCACATCACCACTCATTATTTCCATAATCTCTTTATCGACTGTATTAAAAGTATATTCACCCGGCAGCATGATTCCCAAAGACTTTATGCTTCCGTCAGGAAATTCAACTGTTCTGCTCGTTACTTTCCCGTCATAATATATATTTGCCTCTTTTGTTATTGTTACATTTTCAAATTTTGACATCTGTTTTTTCCTTTTAGTGTTAGTTAAATTTTATATGTTTTTATGTAAGGCTCAGACCACAGGAAGGATTTGTCCTGAAATAAAAACATATAAAATTCTATTTCTTTAATTTCACTCTCTGAGAGTGTGTTATGGCCACAGCCATTGCATCTGATATATCAAGAGGTTTGATCTCTTTTTTTATGTTTAACAGGCGCTGAACCATAAATGCTACCTGTTCTTTTTGTGCTTTTGCCTTGCCCGTCAGTGCTCTTTTCACCTGTAAAGCCGTATATTCATGAAACTGTCCGAACTCCTGCAGAAGTTTCAGCATTATTGCCCCGCGAAACTGTGCCAGTTTGATTGTGGTTGCCGGATTATGAGCATAAAAAATATCTTCCATGGCTACTTCATCAATAACATGATTTTCAAATATACTGCTCAATCCTTCAACCATTTGCGGTATTTGAAACTGTAAATCTTCTGCCTTCATTTTTATAAGTCCCGCTTCAATAAGCGATATTTTGGAATTTTGTAACGAAATAAGTGCATACCCCATATTTCTGGTTCCGGGATCTATACCAAGTATAGTCATTTAAGGCCTTTAAAACATTTTTCACTATTATATAGAAAACAATATAAATATTCACATAAGAAAATTTGAGCTATTCACATCTGTTTAACCCTGTTTTATGGATA